>NZ_ATLN01000096.1:0-51277 GCF_000416195.1 Pseudomonas sp. CFII68 | reverse complement strand
TGCTGATGCAGGTAGGGGTTTTGTTTTTGCCTGCAATAAAAAGCTTTGGCCAAAAAAAGGATGACCTGTAGAGGTCATCCTTTTTTGCATCCAGGCCCTTAAGCCTCGGGTACTGGGCAGCTCAGATCCCCTTCCTTGCACTTGAGATAGGTCTTGAATGCCTCGACCCGGGCTTTAGTCTGGGCGGTGATGCAATTGCTGTAGATCAGCGGATAGACGCTACCGCCCTCGACCCCGGAGGCGGAGAAATTGCATTCGGCATCACGGAAACCTATCCAGGCACGCTGCGCCTTGACCAGCATCTGCTTGGCCTCCGGGTTGTCCTTCAGGCGTGCTGTGATCTGCTTGTACAAGCTGTTCAGCTCGTTGTCGGCGGCCTTGTTTTCTTTGGCTGCGCATTGGTTCATTTCGCCTTGAGTGGTGGCGTCGGCGCAGTCGTCGGCCTGGGCAACAGTGACGAAAAGCAGCGGCATCAGGGCCAGAAGCAAGCGCGGGGACATGTTTGGTCTCTCCTTGAGGGGGGTGAAAACGCCGGGTGAGTTTACATTGCTCCATGCAGTTTTAAAGAAGGCGGTCCTGATACAACTTTCTGGTTGGCCTTGTGGTCTTACAAGCCTACTGTTGAAACACAGGAGGTGACCCATGCATTCATCCGACCGCATTGAAAGAAAGATCCTGCTCAAGGCTCCGCGCTCTCATGTCTGGCGAGCCCTGGCCAATGCCGAAGCTTTCGGCCAATGGTTCGGTGTCGCCCTTGAGGGGAAACGGTTTGTGGCAGGGGAGCGTACCCAAGGGCAAATCACTTACCCAGGTTACGAACACCTCATCTGGGACGTAGCGGTGGAGCGGGTGGAGCCCGAGCGGGTCTTCTCGTTTCGCTGGCACCCGTACGCTGTCGAGCCGCAGACGGATTATTCCCAAGAGTCCGAAACCCGGGTGCAATTCGAACTCGAAGACATGGACGGCGGCACCTTACTCAAAGTCGTGGAGTCAGGTTTCAACAAAATTCCTGAAGCTCGCCGGCTCAAGGCTTTTCGCATGGACAGTCGTGGCTGGGACGAGCAGATGGCCAACATTGAAGCGTTCCTGAACAAGTCTTGAGCTTGGCCGGCGGATGGGGCTAAGGGGTTTCGGAAGGGTAGGTATAGCGAATGTCTTACATGAAATGGTAGCTATGTCGTCTATTTCATTTTGGATCCGAGGCGTAATCTGGACTCATCCACTGAAGCACAGGAAGTGCTCAGGATCAGGGACGATCGACCATGCAAGGATTGGCTATCGACAGGGAGTCGTAATGGTCTTGGAAAAACCCGCTTCGGCGGGTTTTTTTTCGCCCGTTAAAAAGTCAGGAAAGCGCCCTATAGCGAAACGCTTACACACCGTTGCTGCTTTCTCGTCTTTTTCCACAATACCGATGGGCCTAATCTATGTTCATCCACTGGGTACAGGGAGTGCTCGGGGTCATGGATGATTGGACCAGGCATGGAATGCCGGACAGGGAGTCAAATTGGTCCTCAAAAAACCCGCCTAGGCGGGTTTTTTTTCGTCTGTGAAAAAGTGGCCTGATCATGCCAGGCGCCGGGTCATGGTGCGGTCGGAGCCATCGGCAGCCAAGGTCTGGCCTCCCGGCGTCCGGTCCGCACCATCAGCAGCGAGAGTCTGACCCCCAGGCGTCCGGTCCGCGCCATCGGCAGCCAAGGTCTGGCCCCCAGGCGTCCGGTCCGCGCCATCGGCAGCCAGGGTCTGACCTCCAGGCGTCCGGTCGGCACCATCGGCAGCCAAGGTCTGCCCTCCCGGCGTCCGATCCGTACCATCAGCGGCCACTGGCTGCTGGTAATCGCCAGCCTGGGTAAAGAAACGGTCTTGTTGCTGGCTCGGCAGGGCAAACGCACTGACGCTCAGGGCGAAGGTGGTAACGGCGATCAAGGTGTTGAGCGTTTTCATGGTAAAGACTCCGGTCATATCAAGGGTTGAGTGCCGGGTCGTTCAGATGTCGTGATCTGCTGAACCCGTTGCAGCGGCGACGGTTGTCTTTGCTGCATGGGTTCAGATTAGGGGCGAGGCGGGGGCGGGCGTTAGACGGATACTGTCCTGGTTTTGCCTGATCCTGTTTGTGTGCAGGATCAGGCGCTACTGGCTTGCAGTGCCTGGGCACGCAAACGAGCGATGTCCTTGCTCGGGGAGGCGCCAAATAGACGGCTGTATTCACGGCTGAACTGCGAAGGGCTTTCATACCCCATCTTGTAGCCAATTGACGAAACGTCGCTGTTCTCTGCCAACAGCAACCGTCGAGCTTCCTGCAAGCGCAGTTGTTTCTGGTATTGCAGCGGGCTCATGGCGGTCACGGCTTTGAAGCGGTGATGCAGCGCCGAAGGGCTGAGATTGATCATTTGTGCCAGGCTGTCGATGCTCAGCGGTTCGGCGTAATGGGTATTGAGCCACTCGATGGCACGGCTGATGCGATGGGTCTGGGTGTCGGGAATGGCGATTTCGTGCAAGCGCTGGCCTTGGGTACCACGCAGCAGCCGGTAGAAAATCTCCTGTTGGGCCAACGGCGCGAGGGTGGCGATATCGTCCGGGCTGTCCAACAGCCGCAACAAGCGCAACAGCGCGTCGAGTAATGGCGTATCGATACGGTCCAGGAACAACCCGCGTCCGGTTCTTTCGGCCGGCACGCCGATAGGGCTGGCGTCGGCAATCAGGCGGCAGATCTGAGCCGGGTCGATATCGAGGCGGATGCACAGGTAGGGGTGCTCCGGGCTGGCTTCAATCACCTGGCCGGCCAGCGGCAGGGTCACCGAGACGACCAGATAATTGAGTGGGTCATACACGTAGCATTCGTCCGCCAGGCGCACTTCCTTGCGTCCCTCGATAATCACGCATAAACCAGGCTTGTGCACGGTGTGCAGGGCTTCGGTCGGCTGGTCGCTACGGATCAGGTGCAAGGCCTCGATGGCCGTAGGGTGGACGCCGTATTCCGGCGCAAAGCGCTTCATCAGGCTCGCCAGTTCGGCGCGGCGCTGGCTGACGCCGTCGTCTGGCGCAATGTGGATGGACGTGGATACCGACATGCCGATCAATCTCCCAGGCCAAATTGAGTGGACCGCGCTAGTAAAACCGATTGCGCGGCTGTCGGCCAGAGTCGGTTTTATCGCCACAGGATCGTGCAAGTGCGCAGGAGGATCCGGCTAACCCAGGCCGTGGTCGGTTCCCTAATCTGGACCTGTCAAAACGCTCCCACCGGGGCAACACATCCAGACGAGGGAACCATCATGTCCGATATTCAAAACAAAGTAGTGGTCATCACCGGCGCCAGCAGCGGGATTGGTGAAGCGGCGGCGCGGTTGCTTGCGGCTCGCGGTGCCCGTGTCGTGCTTGGCGCCCGGCGCATCGATCGTTTGCAAACACTGGTGCAGGAACTCGAAACCGCCGGCCAGCAGGCTGTCTGCAAAGCGGTGGACGTGACCCGCCGCGACGACGTCCAGAACCTGATCGACTTCGCTGTCCAGCGTTTCGGCAGGGTCGACGTGATCATCAACAATGCCGGGGTCATGCCGCTCTCCAAGCTCGAGGCGCTGAAAGTCGAGGAGTGGGACCGCATGATCGACGTCAACATCCGTGGCGTGCTCCACGGCATCGCCGCCGGCCTGCCGCTGATGCAGCGCCAGCGCAGCGGCCAGTTCATCAACATCGCGTCAATCGGTGCCTACGCCGTCAGCCCGACGGCCGCCGTGTATTGCGCCACCAAGTTTGCCGTGCGGGCGATTTCCGAGGGCTTGCGCCAGGAAGTCGGGGGTGATGTACGGGTGACGGTGATTTCCCCCGGCGTGACCGAATCGGAACTGGCCGAGAGCATTTCCGATGAAGGTGGCCGTGCCGAAATGCGCGAGTTCCGCAGGATCTCCATTCCCGCCGAAGCCATCGCCCGGGCGATCGCCTACGCCATCGAACAACCAGCGGATGTGGACGTCAGCGAACTGATCGTGCGGCCCACTGCCAGCCCGTTTTGAATCGAGTTGACCCGACAGGAGAACCCTCATGAGCGAGTGGTATCGCCATGAGGGAAACCTGAGCTCTGTGGCGGGCCCTGCTGTGTGGGAGCAAGGCTTGCCCGCGATAGAGGCGATGCGGTCTTTCCAGAAACAGAGGCGCCTGTTTCGCGAGCAAGCTTTGCTCCCACAGATGAGCTCAGTTCCCACAGCCCAGCCCAGCTATGCCTGGCTGGGGCTTAGCGTTACGCCAGTTCCAACCGCGCCGCAGCACGTTGGGCGATCTGCGAGCGCACCCGGAACGATTCTGCGGTACGTCGGTGGGCTTCTTCCAGGACGCGCGTCGGCGCGGTGTCGGGACTGCCGGCGTTGAACGGCGGGGCAGGGGCGTATTCGAGCTGCAGTTGGACCAGTTCGGCGGTGTCCTGGTCGAACAGTTCGGCCGCCAGGGTCAAGGCAAAATCGATTCCGGCCGTGATGCCGCCACCGGTGAGCAGGTTGCCATCGCGGACCACGCGATCCTTGACCGGTGTCGCGCCCAAGGTTTGCAGCAGGCTGTGATAGGCCCAATGGGTGGTGGCGCGTTTGCCTTGCAACAGGCCCGCCGCACCAAGCACCAGCGAACCGGTGCACACGGACGTGATGTATTTCGCCTCGGCGGCCTGCCGCTTTATGAAGGCCAGCGTCTGCTCGTCTTCCATCAGGGGGCCGACGCCGGTCCCGCCGGGAACGCAGATCACGTCGAGCTTCGGGCAGTCCTCGAACGTGGTGGTGGGCAGCAACACCAGCCCGGTGCTGGCAGTGACCGGCGCCAGGTCCTTCCAGATCAGGTGGACCTTCACGTCTGGCAACGAGGCCAGTACGTCATAAGGGCCGGTCAGATCCAACTGCTGGACTTGGGGGAATAACAGCAAACCGATCTGCAGCGTCATGTCGCGTGCTCCTTTGGATGATGCCCGAGGGGTGGACGGTTTTACTTTAGATCCGTAGGCTCTGGCGTATACGCCAATAAACCCACGAATCACGCCAATATGCCCAACCCACCGAAAACCGTTCATGTGCTGGCCTTCGCCAACGTGCAAGTGCTGGATGTCACCGGGCCTTTGCAGGTGTTTGCCTCGGCCAACGACCTGGCCCGCCAGCAAGGCCTGCCGTTGCCCTACACGCCGACGGTCATCGCTGTGGGTGGCGGGGCGGTGATGTCCTCGGCAGGGTTGGCGCTGGTAGCCGAGCCGCTGCCGAGTGAAGGCAGCGACACGCTGTTGATCGCCGGTGGCTGGGGCGTGTACGAAGCGGCGAAGAATCCGGCACTGGTGGCCTGGGTCAAGGAGCACGGCCTGCGTTCGCGACGGGTGGCGTCGGTGTGCACCGGGGCGTTCCTGCTGGCCGCCAGCGGTTGGCTGGACGGGCGGCGTGTGGTGACGCACTGGACCCGCTGCGAACAACTGGCCGAGCAGCATCCGCAGTTGCGGGTCGAACCCAACCCGATTTTCATCAACGATGGCCCGGTCTGGACCTCGGCTGGGGTCACGGCCGGCATCGACCTGGCCTTGGCGCTGGTGGAGGAAGACCTGGGCCGCGCGGTGGCGCTGGAGGTCGCCCGGCAGCTGGTGGTGTTCCTCAAGCGTCCCGGTGGGCAATCACAGTTCAGCGTGACGTTGTCGCTGCAAAAGCAGGGCAGTCGGTTTGATGACCTGCATGCCTGGATCGCCGAAAACCTCACCCGCGACCTGGGCCTGTCGAGCCTGGCCGCCGAGGTCGGTATGAGCGAACGCAGCTTTGTGCGGCACTACCGCGCCGACACCGGTCAGACCCCGGCGCGGGCGGTGGAGTTGATTCGCGTGGAAACCGCTCGCCGCCTGTTGTCCGACACCGCTGTGTCGATCAAGCGGGTGGCGGTGCAATGTGGCTTCGGCAGTGAGGAAACCTTGCGCCGCAGCTTTTTGCGGGCCATGGGGGTGACACCCCAGGCCTATCGCGAGCGGTTCGCCGTCAGCCCTCAAGCAGATCCAGCAATGCCTTGAGCGTGGCCTTGGGGGCTTCCTGTGGGATGTTGTGGCCGACACCGACCAGCACGCGGCGCTCGTAAAAACCTGTGAAATGTTCGGCGTCTTCATCATGTTCCGGCGCTGGCCCCACGCCGTCGTCGGCGCCGCACAGGGAAATGCTCGGCACGCTGATGGCCGGTTGTGCCGCCAGCCGTTCCTCCATCCACTCCAGCGTCGGGTCGCCCGGTGCGTACATGAAGCGATGGCGGTAGGAGTGGATCACCACGTCGACGAAGTCCGGGTTGTCGAACGACGCAGCACTGAGGGGATACCGTTCGGCGCCACGTTTCCAGGTCGGTGACCACAGGCGCCAGAGCAACTCACACAGTTCACGTCGGTTCCGGGTCAGGCCCTCGACGCCCCGCGCCGTGTGGAAATAGTACTGGTACCACAGGCGATGTTCGGTTTCCGGGTCCAGCGGCTGCGTGGAACGGGGAATGTCCTGCAGGTTGTAGCCGTCGCCAGTCACCAGGCAGCGAACGCGCTCGGGCCACAGCGCCGCGACGATACACGCCGCCCGACCGCCCCAGTCGTAGCCGCACAGCGCGGCCTGGGGGATGGAGAGTGCGTGCATCAGGTCCAGCAGGTCCTGCGCCAGTGCCGCTTGTTGGCCGGAGCGCAGGATGGCCGGGTTGTTGAACCGGGTCGGGCCGTAGCCGCGCAGGTAGGGCACGATGACCCAATATCCACGCTCGGCCAGGGCGGGTGCGACTTCATCGAAAGCCCTGGGGTCGTAAGGAAAGCCGTGCAGCAGGATGACGGGCTCGCCGCTGGCGGGACCGTGTTCTTCGTAGGCGATGCGCAACAGCGGCGTCACGGCGAAGTTGACCTTGGGATCGAGGTTCATGTTGGCCTCCGGCATTGCTCGGTTGCGGTCAGGCGGGTTCCTGGTTCACGTATTTGGCCCGATCCGGCGTGAACGTCACGATCATGTTCGTGCTGGAGCAGGTCAGGGTGCGCTCCTGGGTCAAGTCGATGTCCAGGTCTTCACCGCGCAGGCCCTGCCATTGGGCGAGGTACTTGAGACAGCCGAATTTTTCGTTTTTCTTCAGGCTGCGGCTGACGCCACCTTTCCACCCCAGTACCGGCAACTCACCGGCCAGGCAGCGTTGCGCCAGTTCGGGAAACTTCACCGCGCGGTCGCGGCCGATTTCCCAGCATTTGATCAGGCCCCGGTCCTGGCCCTCCCAGAGGTCTTCGCGGGTCAGGCCTCTTCGGGGGGGGGTGGTGATGGGGCGTTTGATATGGGTCATGTCAGGTCCTTGAGTCGGGTTTTTATCGGGCAGCTCCGCTGCACCCGTGAGAGCAACGATCTTAGGAGGGGTTTGGGGGGCTGGCAACTCGAAACGGGACGTAACTAGTTTTTGTGGCGAGGGGATTTATCTGTGGCGAGGGGATTTATCCCCGTTGGGCTGCGAAGCAGCCCCCTAAACAGCCAACTCAATCTGCCTGATGCACCGAGGCGCTGATTACAGGGGCTGCTGCGCAGCCCAGCGGGGATAAATCCCCTCGCCACAGTGGTGCGGTGTTCCTACAAAAAAATAGGTGAACCGGAATTTTCTGACGAGTCGCGGCGGTTGCCGGTTAGGAAATAGCGGGGATAGGCTTTGCTCGTCGCTGCAAAATCAGCGACCGGGTTTGGTCACCCGTCCAATGTCAGGCGCACACGCGCCAACCTCAGCATGTCGGCGCTTTTTTGCGTGCTTGTCGGTATGCTTTGCGGTGGGCTGTGCGCGGGGCACTTTCGAGTGCGCCGGGTGCCTGACTTCCCGGTTGACCAACCTGCGTATAGCCCACCACCCTCGTTTGGTCACGAGGTGGGGTGAGCTCAACTTCAAGTCAGGAGTTTCACAATGGTCAAGATCACCCCCAACCCTCCACGCGCCGAAGACCTCTCTGCCTACACCACCCTCGATACAAAAAAACTCCGCGAAGCCGCCGACCGGGCGCTGAATATCCATTTGTCGCCCACGCCGCCTAAACCCGACACCCAGGACGGCCAGGTTTTCACCGTGGTCCCCGGCCTCAACACCGAATCGGTGCTGACCACCCTCAGCGAAACCCTGGCCTCGGCCGATGCGCTGGTCAGTGACCTGGGGTTCGATCTGGAAGGTTCCCGGCGGCATGTTGCGCTGGGGATTCAGCAGTTGATCGAACTGGCCAGGTTGCTGGCTAACCGTGCGTTGGATGACCTCGAGCTGGCCGACTCAGCGCGGTAGCCGGCACACCATGATCGTTCCCACGCTCCGCGTGGGAATGCAGCCCGTGACGCTCTGCGTCACCCTCCAGAAGCGGAACGCGGAGCGTCCCTGGCGGCGTTCCCACGCGGAGCGTGAGGAACGATCACAATGAACGCGTCACCTTCATCGCGGGCAAGCCTTGCTCCCACAAAAGCCTAGTTCACGGCTGCCAATGAGTTTTCTCCCCGCTCAACTTGCGGTCCAGGAAGCTCGCCGCGCTGATCAGCGCAAGATGGGTCAGGGCTTGGGGGGTGTTGCCCAGGTGGTAGCCGTGGCTGTCGAATTCTTCGGCGTACAGCCCCAGCGGGTTGGCGTAGCGCAGCAGTTGTTCGAACTCCAGCTGGGCTTTTTCCACGCGGCCGGCGCGGGCCAGGCATTCGACGTACCAGAACGAGCAGGCCGCGAATGAGCCTTCGATGCCGCTGAGGCCGTCGATGGGGCTGTCGTCGTTGCGGTAGCGATAGACCATGCCGTCGCGCACCAGGTTTTTTTCGATGGCGTCGAGTGTCGAGAGCCAGCGCGGGTCGCGGGCGCTGACGAAGCGCACCAGCGGCATCAACAGCATCGAGCCGTCCAGGGCGGTACTGCCCTGGCGCTGGATGAAGTGCTGGTGTTCGTCGTTCCAGAAGTTCGTCCAGATGTCCTGGTAGATGGCCTGGCGCGTCTCGTCCCAGCGGGCGAACGGGGCGGGCAGGGAGCGTTTTTCGGCCAGGCGGATGGCGCGATCCACCGCGACCCAACACATCAGCCGCGAATGCAGGAAATGCTGTTTGTCGCCGCGCATTTCCCAGATACCCACATCCTTGTCCTGCCAGACCTTGCACACCTGGTCGACCACCTCGACGGTGTGTTTCCAGCCTTGATGGGAGATGGCTTCGCCGTATTTGTTGACCAGGTACACCGCGTCCATCAGCTCGCCGAAAATGTCCAACTGCACCTGTTTGTAGGCCAGGTTGCCGATGCGCACCGGTCGGGCGTTGCCGAAGCCGCTCAGGTGTGGCAACTCGGTTTCCGGTAGCTCCTGCCTGCCGTCCAGACCGTAGAGAATATTGAGTTTGATCGGTTGATCACAGCAGTCACTGACCCGGCCGCGCAGCCAGCGCATGTAGGCGTTGGCTTCTTCGACGAAGCCCAGGCGGATGAACGCATAGACGGTAAAGGAAGAGTCGCGGATCCAGGTGTAGCGATAATCCCAGTTGCGTTCGCCGCCGCGGGTTTCCGGCAGGCCGAAGGTGGCGGCGGCGAGGATGGCGCCGTGTTTGCGCGAGGTCAGCAGCTTCAGCGCCAGGGCCGAGCGGTTGACCACTTCCCGCCAGCGTCCCCGGTAGGTGGACTGGCCGATCCAGCCGCGCCAGAACGCCAGGGTGCGTTCCAGGCAAATCGCGCTGACATCGTCCTGAAGGCGCGGGTCGTCGATGCCACCCAGCAGGAATTCGGCGCTCTGGCCCTGCGCCAGGGTGAACTCGGCCACCGCCGCATTGCCGTCCAGCGTCATGGGCTGGTCGGAGCATAGGCGCAGGCTCGGTTGCCCCGGCGCCTCGAAACAGATGTGGGCAGCGTCCTGGCGCGCCGTGGTGGCGGCCCGGGCGTAGTCATGCCGCACCGCGCAGCGCATGCGAAACGTCGCGCTGCCGACGGTCATGTGCACCTTGCGCATCAGCACCGGCAAATCATCCTCGCTGTCGCCAATGGGCAGCAGGTCGGTGACTTCCACCACGGCGCCGTCGCTCAGCCAGCGGGTTTGCAGCACGTTGGTGTCGGGCAGGTAGATCTGCTGGCGGCGGGCATTCGGCAGGTCCGGGGCCAGTTGGAAAATGCCCGCTTCGGGCGTATCCAGCAGCGAACAGAAGATCGATGGGCTGTCGAATTCCGGCCAGCAGAAAAAATCTATGCTGCCTTGGTCATTGACCAGCGCGGCGCTGCGCATGTCGCCGATGATGCCGTGGTTCTCGATGGGGCTTTGGGGTTCGTCATGATCAGCCATTGCCGCGAAACCCCGGATAAAGGCTCATCCCGCCATCGATGAACAGCGTGGTGCCCACCACATAATCGGACAAATCCGAGGCCAGCCAGACCACCGCGTTGGCGACGTCCTCCACAGCGCCGACGCGACCGTAAGGAATCAGCTCCAGCAGTTTCTGTTCCTGCTCGCCCTCGGTGGCGTCCTGGTTGATGGCCGTGCGGATGGCGCCGGGGGCGATGCTGTTGATGCGGATGCGCTGGTGGCTGGTTTCCTGGGCCAGGCTCTGCATCAGCAGATCGACCCCGCCCTTGGACGCGGCGTAATTGGCGTGGCCGGCCCAGGGAATGCGCTGGTGCACCGAACTCATGTGGATGATCTTGCCAGCGGCCCGGGACACGCCGTGGCGAATACCCTGGCGGGTGAAAATCCGCAGGGCGGCGCGAGCGCAGAGGAACTGGCCGGTGAGGTTGGTGCCGATCACGGTGTTCCAGTCTTCCAGGCGCATGTCGACGGTGGCGGCATCTTTTTGCAGGCCGGAGTTGGCGACCAGGATGTCCAGCGCGCCAAAGGCTTCGAGGGTCTGGGCGAACAGCCGCTCGACGTCCGGCTCCTTCGACACATCGGCCCCGACGGCGATGGCGCGGCCGCCGTTGGCGTTGATTTCACGGGCCAGCGCTTCGGCCGGGCCGGCACTGGAGTGGTAGTTGAGTACCACTGCGGCACCCGCGTCTGCCAACGCCCTGGCCGCGCCAGCGCCAATGCCGGAGCTGGCGCCGGTGACCAGGGCAACCTGTCGGGCGAGGGATATCTGCATGGTCTAGCACCTTGAATGGAGGGCCTTACCTGCTGACTGGCGTGAGGCGTGCAGAGTTCAGTTGGGTGAAGCGGTCTTCATATTCCAGGTCCAAACACAAACCTGTGGCAAGGGGACCGTGGGAGCATAGCTTGCTCGCGAAACAGGCGACTCGATTTCTGAAAGACCGCATTGCCTTCATCGCGGGCAAGCCTTGCTCCCACAATCCTCCAGCCACAAAGAATTTTGCTTCAGGTCGGCTGTTACCAACCCCGCCCCGAATTCACCCAGAAATTCACCGACAACGACGTAGACACCGACTCCACCTGATGGAACCAACCCTCAGGCAAAAACAGCAAATCCCCTGCCTCCAATGTCACGCGCATGAAGGTCACGTCGCGGGCGTGGGGGAAGCGTTGGTAGTCCGGCGCGTCCGGGTTGAAATCACAACCGTCCAGCCCGCCTTGGGGCGCCGTGGACCAGGTGCCCAGGGCTTCGCGGTGGTGAGGCGCGGCGAGGGTGAAGGTTTTCTGGCCCCAGACCTGGGCGAACAAATTGTCGGTGTCGTCGCGGTGCAGCGGCGTCAGGGTGCCCTTGGGGCCGATCCAGATGCGCGGCGGGATGAACAGCGAGGGGGCGAAGTAGGGCGGGTACTTGATCTGCTCCATCAGTTGCGCCGGCAGGATGTTGTTGCCCATGTAGGCCGGTGGTTCGCCGTCGGCGCCCTTGGTCGCCGGGCTGTCGAGGGAGGCGATGAAGTCGGCCATGGACGTGGAGCGGAAATCCCGCTCGGTGGAGAAGGTCTTCTTCACGTAGTCGCCGTGGCGGGTGATGCCTTGCAGCTCGGCAAAATGCACCAGGGATTCTTCGCGGCTGAGTTTGAACAACGGCCAGTCCTGCAAGGCATCGCTGATGACCAGCGGAATGCCGTGGGGTAAATAGCGCGCTTGAAACTCCTGCACCGACAGCTCGCTGCGAGGCCGCCGTTCCACGCTGCGTTGGGGCGGCAGGCTCGCGGTGAGTTTTTCGCTGAAGCGCGACGGGGTGGGGTAGCGCTTGTTCATGTCGACCTTTTCCACCACGCCACCGCCATGCCGGGCATGGTCGATGATCTGCGGCAGCAACGTCGCCAGGCCCATGTTGCCACCGATCTTCAGGCGCCCGCTGGCGAACAGTTCCTCGACATTGGCCATGCCGGCCATGATCCCGAGGAAGTCCTTTTCCGCCACCTCGATGGTCACGTCAGGGCTGCTGTGGCGGCCAGCTTCGGTGCGGCTGCTGGCCTTGACCTCGGACCAGTACGCCTGGTGCGGGCCGAACACGAATTGGAAGACGCCTTCGATACCAACGGCGCCGGCATTGGCGAACAGCTTGCCCAGGATGGTGTGCAGGTCCACGGCGGTCACTCTTGCGGGTTTTTGGTCTTAGCAGGTAACGAGGGCCCGGATCAGAAATTTAGGCCCCGTCGCTGCGTCATCGACCGTCGCCCTAGCGCGTCGCAACTATGAACAACCGGGGAAACGGCAGCAGCACCGTCCCATCGTCCTGGGCGGGATAAGCCTGTTCGATCGCCTTGAGGTAGCGGGCCAGGTACTGTTCGCGTTGCGCCTCGTCCAGCGGGTCGAGAAACGGCCGCAAGGCGCTGCCCTTGAACCATTCCACCACGCCTGCGGCACCGCCGGCCAAGGGGTGATGGTAGGTGGTGCGCCACACATCGACGCGGCTGCAGTGGGGCTTGAGGATCGAGTAATAGGCGCTGGCATCCGCCATCTCGGTACGCGAATCAGCCGCCGCGGCCAGTTGGCTGGCCCAAGGCCCGTTGGCAGCGATTTCCCGCATCAAGCGGTGGGAGGGCTGGTGCAGGTTGTCGGGCATCTGGATTGCCAGGCTGCCACCGGGAGCGAGCTTGCCCACCAGCGAGGGCAGCAGGGTGGCGTGGTCAGGCAGCCATTGCAGCACGGCGTTGGCGAAAATCACGTCGAACGGCCCGGGCTCATCCCATTGGCCGATGTCGGCAGTGTCGAACGCCACGGCGGGCAAGCGTTTGCGGGCGGCCTCGACCATGTCGCTGGAACTGTCCAGGCCGCGCACCGTGGCGCTGTTGAAATGTTCCACCAGCAGCTCGGTGGAATTGCCCGGGCCGCACCCCAGGTCGATCACCGAGCCGGCCTGTGTCGGGGGGATGGCGGCGAGCAGGTCCCGGGACGGACGGGTGCGTTCCTGTTCGAAGGTGACGTATTGCTTGGCGGACCAGCTCATGGCGTTCTCCTGTGCAGTGCGGTGAGTCGAGGTGCCGCCAGTATAAGGTCGTGTGGGAGGATGAACCGCGTTATCGTTCATCGCGGGCAAGCCTTGCTCCCACAAGCCTTGCTCCCACAAGGGGCAGGCATCTCGTGGCGAACGTCACGGTTTTGACTAATTCCATGGGTTACGATTTCGTTATCTTCCCTACACGACCGATCGGAGAAAACCGCAGTGACCCAACTGACCCTGCTGTGCCTGCCTTATTCCGGCGCCAGCGCGATGGTGTACAGCCGCTGGCGGCGCACGTTGCCGCAATGGCTGCACGTGCAACCGGTGGAACTGCCGGGGCGCGGAGCGCGCTTCGACGAGCCGCTGCATACCGACATGGGCCCGTTGGCGATGCAGCTGGCGCGGGAGCTGCGTCCGTCGCTCCAGGCCCCTTACGCCTTGTTTGGCCACAGCCTGGGCGCGCTGCTGGCCTGTGAAATCGCCCATGCCCTGCGTGAACTTGGCTGCCCGGAACCGGTGGCGTTGTTTGCATCCGGCACCGCGGCGCCGACGATGCGCGCCGACTACGACCGCGGTTTCGCCAAGGCGAAAACCGACGCCGAGTTGATCGAGCAACTGCGCACCCTCAACGGTACGAGCGAGGAGATCCTGGCCAATGAAGAGCTGATGGCCTTGACCTTGCCGGTCCTGCGCGCCGATTTTTTGCTGTGCGGACATTTCCAGCCGCGGCAGCGGCCGCTGCTCAACTGTCCGGTGCACGTGTTCGGCGGCACGGCCGACAAGGCCACCACGGAGCAACTGATGGGCTGGCGCCAGGAAACCACGGGCAGCTTTTCGGTGGACATGCTGGCGGGCGGGCACTTCTTCATTCATGAGCACGAGGCCAAGGTGCTGCGGCTGATCAAGGATCAGTTGAGCGTGCATCATCGGCGGCATGGGTTGGCCCCTGTGGCGAGGGGATTTATCCCCGCTGGGGCGCGAAGCGGCCCCATTCAAACTACCTGACGCAACATCTCCTCGGTTTTTGGGGCTGCTTCGCAGCCCAGCGGGGCGGTGCGACGCTTCGCTAAATCCCCTCGCCACAATGCGGACTGTCCTTTCCTGTCGGGAAGCTCTTCCTGACACAAATTCTCAAACGCTAATTTTTCCGGTTTGCATTCGTTTCATAGGGACGACTTGCCTTTGTGCCTTGTGCCCACTGATTCCGGATACCCCAGAAATGAATGCTGAAGACGCCTTGAAACTTGCTCGCCGGTTTATCGGGTTGCCCCTGGAAAAGCGCCGGATGTTCCTGGCCGCGCTGGACAAGGAGGGCGTGGAGTTCAGCGGTTTTCCCATCCCCCGGGGCGTCGAGGCCGAGGATCGCCAGGCGTTGTCCTATGCCCAGCAGCGCATGTGGTTTCTCTGGCAGTTGGAGCCGGACAGCGGTGCCTACAACCTGCCGGGAGCGGTGCGGCTCAAGGGCGCGTTGAGCCTGCCGGCGCTGGAGCAAGCCTTCGCCAGCCTGGTGGCCCGTCACGAAACCCTGCGCACGGTGTTCCAGCGCCAGGCCGACGACAGCCTCCTGCAAGTGCCGACCGACTCGCCGCTGGTGATCGAGCACAGGGACTTCAGCACCATGCCGGCAGCCGAGCGCGAGCACGCGGTGCGTCGGGCCGCCGAGGAACAATCACTGCGGCCCTTCGACCTGTCCAGCGGCCCTTTGCTGCGGGTCGAACTGCTCAAACTCGATGATCAGGAGCACGTGCTGCTGCTGACCTTGCACCACATCGTCTCCGACGGTTGGTCGATGAACGTGCTGATCGACGAGTTCATTCGCTGCTATGACGCCCATGAAGCGGGCGTGGAACCTCAGTTGGCCGACTTGCCGATCCAGTACAGCGACTACGCCCTGTGGCAGCGGCGCTGGCTGGAAGCGGGCGAGCTGCAGCGTCAACTCGATTACTGGCAAGCGCAGCTGGGCGATGAGCATCCGGTGCTGGAGCTGCCCATCGACTATCCGCGCCCGGTGCTGCCGAGCTATCGCGGTCGCCGCCTGGAGCAGGTGGTGGACGCCGCGCTGGTCGAGCAACTGCGCGGCGTTGCCCGCCAGCATGGGGTCACGTTGTTCATGCTGTTGCTGGGGACTTTCAATATCCTGCTGCATCGCTACACCGGACAAGACGACTTGCGGGTCGGCGTCCCGATCGCCAATCGCAACCGCCGGGAAATCGAAGGGCTGATCGGTTTCTTCGTCAACACCCAGGTATTGCGGGTGCAACTGGACGGCCAGACTCGCCTCGGCGACCTGTTGCGTGACATCAAGGAAACCGCCCTCGGCGCCCAGGCCCACCAGGACCTGCCCTTCGAACGGTTGGTCGAGGCGCTGAAGCTTGAGCGCAGCCTGAGCTACAACCCATTGTTCCAGGTGATGTACAACCACCAGCCGGAAGTGGCCGACGTCACCACGCTGAAAGTCGGCAGCGGTCTGGAGTTGGGCGTCATCGAGTGGGAAACCCGCAGCACCCAGTTCGACTTGAGCCTGGACACCTACGAAAAGGGCGGGCACTTGCATGCGGCGTTCACCTACGCCAGTGACTTGTTCAGCCACGACACCATCGAGCGCATGGCTCGGCACTGGACGTTGCTGTTGCGCAACATCGTCAACGACCCGCAGCAGCGCGTCGGCGAGCTGGCGTTGTTGGCGCCGGCCGACTATCGGCAGGTGGTGACAGAGTGGGCGCGCCACGACACGAGCTGGCCGAGTGAGCGCCCGGTGCATGAACTGTTCGAGGCCCAAGCTGAACGCAGCCCGGACGCCATCGCCTTGATCTGCGATGGACAACGATTGAGCTATGGCCAGCTCAATGCCCGATCCAACCGCCTGGCGCGCGCATTAGTGGCGGCGGGGGTCGGTCCTGACGTGCTGGTGGGCATCGCTGTCGACCGGAACCTGGACCTGGTGGTGGCCATTCTTGCCGTGCTCAAGGCCGGCGGTGCCTACGTGCCGCTGGACCCCCAGTACCCGGTGGATCGCCTTCGATTCATGATCGAAGACAGCGCCAGCCGTTTGCTCCTGAGCCAAAGCCATTTGCTTGAACGACTGCCTGTGCCCGACGGCGTGCGTTGCCTGTGCCTGGATCAGGCCGAGTCCTGGGAAAATGCCGAGCCAGGCAACCTGCAACGCAAGGTGTGGGCCGACAGCCTGGCCTACGTCATGTTCACCTCCGGCTCGACCGGGCGGCCGAAAGGCGTCGGTATCAGTCATGGCGCGTTGAGCAAGCATGCGTTTGCCTCGCAGTACTATTACGGCTTGAACAGCACCGACTGCGTGCTGCAATTCGCGACGTTCAACTTCGATGCCTTTGGCGAGCAACTGTTCGGCCCGCTGACCTGTGGCGCCTCGGTGGTGCTGCGCGGCAACGAGGTCTGGGACAGCGAAACCCTGTACCGCCAGATCGTCGAGCAGGGCATCACGGTCATGGACTTGACCACCGCCTACTGGAACATGATCGCCAAGGAATTCGCCGCTGTCGGGCCGCGTGACTATGCAGCGCTGCGCCAGGTGCACAGCGGGGGTGAAGCCATGCCGCCCGAAGGCGTGCAGGCCTGGCGCCGGGCCGGGCTGGAGCAGGTCAAGCTGCTCAACACCTACGGCCCGACCGAAGCCACGGTCACGGCCACCACCCTTGATTGCAGCGATTACGTTTTCAATCGCCGGCCGCTGCCGCTGACCTTGCCCATTGGTCAACCGCTTCCAGGCCGGCATACCTATCTGCTCGATGCGCACCTGGCGCCCACGCCGGTGGGGGTGACCGGGGAGTTGCTGATTGGCGGCGAGTTGCTGGCGCGTGGTTACTTTCAACGCCCGGCCTTGACCGCCGAACGTTTCATCCCCGATCCGTTCTCCACCAGCGGTGCGCGCCTGTATCGCACCGGCGACTTGGCGCGCTTCAATGCCTTGGGCGAAATCGAATACGTGGGCCGCGTTGATCATCAAGTGAAGATCCGTGGCTTGCGCATCGAGCTGGGCGAGGTCGAAGCACGCCTGTTGGAACTTGCGGCGGTCAGTGAAGCCGTCGTACTGGCGGTGCAGGGTGGCAGCAGCTTGCAACTGGTGGGTTACGTGGTGCCCAAGGATGCATCGCTGGTGTCGGCCTCGGCGGATGAGCAGGGCGCTGCGCGGGAAACCCTCAAGGCGCAACTCAAGGAGCATCTGCCGGATTACATGGTGCCAACCCAGCTGGTGTTCCTTGCGCAATTGCCGCTGAGCCCCAACGGTAAGCTCGACCGCAAGGCCTTGCCGTCAGCGGATGCCAGCCAACTGCAACAGGCCTTTATCGCCCCCCGCAGCGAACTGGAGCGAGGCATCGCGGCCATCTGGCGGGACGTGCTCAAGCTTGAACAGGTCGGCTTGACCGATAACTTTTTCGAGCTGGGTGGCGACTCGATCATCTCGATCCAGGTGGTCAGCCGCTCGCGGCAGGCCGGGATCCATTTCACCCCCCGTGACCTGTTCCAGCATCAAACCGTGCAAGGCCTGGCGAGCGTCGCGCAACAGGGCGGCAGCGGGCTGCAGATCGATCAGGGGCCGGTCAGCGGCGAACAGCCGTTGCTGCCCATCCAGCAGGTGTTTTTCGAGGACGCCATTGCCCAGCGTCACCACTGGAACCAGACCGTCTTGTTGCGCAGCCATCTACCGTTGCAGGCCCCGGCGCTGCTGCAGGCCCTCAACGCCGTGTTGGTGCATCACGATGCCTTGCGTTCGCGCTTCGTCGAAACCCCGGCAGGCTGGCGGGCTGAGGTCGCGCCGATGGTGGTCGACCCTGAGTTGTTGTGGACGGCGGACAACCTGAGCGCCGCTGAGCTGCAAGACCTGTGTGCCAAGGCTCAGTGCAGCCTCGACCTGCACAATGGCCCGCTGCTGCGCGCGGTGCTGGCGAGCATGGCCGATGGCAGCCAGCGTCTGTTATTGGCCGTGCACCACCTGGCCGTGGACGGTGTGTCGTGGCGCATCCTGCTGGAAGATCTGCAACGGGCTTATCAACAGGCCAGCGCCGGCGCCGTCATCAAGCTGCCGGCCAAGACCAGCGCCTACAAGGCCTGGGGTGAACATCTGCAGGCCTATGCCAGCACGGAAAACGTTCAGGCCGAACTGACGTTCTGGCAGCAACAACTGCAAGGCGCGGGAGTGGATCTGCCATGGGATAACGCCCAAGGCAGCCGGCAAAGCCGTTACGCCAAAGTGCTGCACAGCCGTCTCGACAAAACCCTCACTCAACAGCTGCTGCAACAGGCTCCCGCGGCGTATCGCACCCAGGTCAACGACCTGCTGCTGACCGCCCTGGCGCGGGTGATCTGTCGCTGGACCGGCCACGCCGAGACCTTGATCCAGCTCGAAGGCCATGGCCGCGAAGAGTTGTTCAAAGGCGTCGATCTGACCCGCACGGTCGGCTGGTTCACCAGCCTGTTCCCGGTGCGGCTGACCCCGGCCGATGGCGTGGGCGCCGCGATCAAGCAGATCAAGGAGCAACTGCGGGCGATCCCGAACAAGGGCATCGGTTTCGGTGTGCTGCGCTACCTCGGCGACGATGCGGCGCAAGCCTGTCTCAAGGCCTTGCCATTGCCGGGCATCACCTTCAATTACCTCGGCCAGTTCGACGGCAGTTTCGATGCCCGGGAGGGTGCGCTGTTCAGCCCGGCGGGGGAAAGCGCCGGGCGCGAGCAGAGCCTTGATGCGCCATTGGATAACAGGCTGAGTGTCGAAGGCCAGGTCTACGACGGCGAGCTCGACTTGCGTTGGACGTTTAGCCTTGAGCAATTCAACGAGGCGACCATCGCCCGTCTGGCCGATGACTATGCCCGCGAACTGGAAGCGCTGATCGGCCATTGCTGCTCGGCCGCCTCCATGGGCACCACGCCGTCGGACTTCCCGCTGGCGCGCATCACCCAGGCGCAGTTGGACGCGATCCCCGTGCCGGCTGCCGCCATCGAAGACATTTATCCGCTGTCGCCGATGCAGCAAGGCATGCTGTTTCATACCCTGTACGAGCAGGGCACCGGTGCCTACATCAACCAATTGTGCGTGGATGTCGATGGCCTGGACCCCGAGCGTTTCCGCGCGGCGTGGCAGGCGACCCTGGACGCCCATGAGATCCTGCGCAGCGGCTTCATCTGGCAGGGCGAGTTGCAGCAACAGTTGCAGATCATCCACCGTCGTCTGGCGCTGCCCTACACCGTGCTCGATTGGCGCGAACGCCACGACGTCGCCCAGGCCCTCAAGGATTTCATTGCCGCTGACCTGGCCATGGGGTTTGACCTGACCCAGGCCGGGCTGCTGCGGGTCACGCTGATTCAACTGAGCGATGAGCGTCATCACCTGATCTTTACCAACCACCATATCCTGATGGATGGCTGGAGCAGTGCGCAGATGCTCGGTGAAGTGCTGCAGCGCTATGCCGGTCAGCAGCCGCCGCGACCGGTCAGCCGCTATGCCGATTACATCCAATGGTTGCAGCGCCAGGACGCCGCCCTCAGCGAAGCGTTCTGGCTGGGGCAACTGGCCGACCTCCAGGAGCCGACGGTACTGGCGAACGCCGCTGCGGCGGGTGGCGAGGTGCGCAGCGAAAGCGCTCATGCGCTCAGGCATTACCACCTGGATGCGCCGGGCACTGGCCGTCTCAACGCGTTCGCCCGCCAGCAGAAAGTCACCGTCAACACCCTGGTGCAAGCGGCGTGGCTGCTGCTGTTGCAGCGCTACACTGGCAGCGACTGCGTGGCGTTTGGCACCACCGTGGCCGGGCGGCCGGCGGAGCTGGTTGGCATCGAACAACAGGTCGGCCTGTTCATCAACACCTTGCCGGTGATCGCCGGCTCGCGTCCGGACCAGACCGTCGCGGCCTGGCTGGCCGCCGTACAGGCGCAGAACCTGAGCCTGCGCGAGTTCGAGCACACGCCGCTGGCGAGCATCCAGCGCTGGGCTGGGCAGGGCGGGGGAGCGCTGTTCGACAGTCTGCTGGTGTTCGAGAACTTCCCGATTTCCGCGGCGTTGCAACACGGCACCGCCCAAGGCGTGGTGTTCGGCGAAGTCGCCAACCAGGATCAGACCCACTACCCGCTGACCCTGGGCGTGACCTTGGGCGAGACGCTGGCGCTGCACATGAGTTTCGACCAGGCGCATTTCAGCGTTGCAACCATTGAGCGCTTGAGTGCGCAACTGTTGCTCCTGCTGGAGCGGTTTGCCGAATCCGCCGAGCGTCGCCTCGGCGAGATTGCCCTGGCCGATGACGAGGAGCACAGGGCGCAACAGGCTGCCAACCACCCGCAGTCCTACCCGACCGACATGGCCGTACACCAACGCATCGCCCATCTGGCGACGCACAAGCCCGACGCGACGGCGGTGATCTTCGACGGCCAGCGCTTCAGCTATGGCGAGATCGACCGGCGGGCCAACCAGTTGGCGCACGCCCTGATTGCCCGTGGCGTGGGCCCGGAAACCCGCGTTGGCGTGGCCCTGCCGCGCAGTGAAGGGGTGATCGTCGCACTGCTGGCGGTGCTCAAGGCCGGCGCGGCCTATGTGCCGCTGGACACCAGCTACCCACGGGAACGCCTGGCCTACCTGATCGAGGATTCCGGGCTGGCGCTGTTGCTCACCGACTCCCGGGTGTCGGCGCAACTGCCGCTGGAAGGCGCCAACCAGGTGCTGGAGCTCGATCGCCTGGACCTGAGCCTGCAATCGGCCGATGCACCGTCGATCACCGTCGATCCGCAGAACCTCGCCTACGTCATCTACACCTCCGGTTCCACCGGCAACCCGAAAGGCGTGAGCGTGGCCCACGGTCCGCTGGCGATGCACTGCCAGGCCATCGGTGAGCGCTATGAAATGCGCGACAGCGATTGCGAATTCCATTTCATGTCGTTCGCCTTCGACGGTGCCCATGAACGCTGGCTTACCAGCCTGACCCACGGTGCCTCGCTGCTGATTCGCGACGACAGCCTGTGGACCCCGGAACAGACCTACAACGCCATGCGCGAGCACGGCGTGACGGTGGTGGCGTTCCCGCCGGTGTACCTGCAACAACTGGCCGAACACGCCGAGCGCGAGGGCAACCCGCCGAAGGTACGCATCTACTGCTTTGGCGGCGATGCGGTGCCCAACGTCAGCTTCGAACGGGTCAAGCGCGCCCTCGACCCGGACTACATCATCAACGGCTACGGCCCGACCGAAACCGTGGTCACCCCATTGATCTGGAAGGCTGGTCGCGACGTGGCGTGTGGCGCCGCCTATGCGCCCATCGGCAGCCGCATCGGCGACCGCAGCGCCTACGTGCTCGACGCTGATTTGAACCTGCTGCCCCAGGGCATGGCCGGCGAACTGTACCTGGGCGGCAGCGGCCTGGCGCGGGGGTACCTGAACCGTCCGGGCCTGACGGCCGAGCGATTTATCGCTGACCCGTTCAGCAGCGGCGGTTTGCTCTACCGCACCGGCGACCTGGTGCGCCAACGCGCCGATGGCACTTTCGATTACCTGGACCGCATCGACAATCAAGTGAAAATCCGCGGCTTCCGCATCGAACTGGGCGAAGTCGAAGCCAGCCTGCAAGCCCTTGAAGGCGTGCGCGAAGCGGTTGTCGTAGCCCAGGAAGGTGCTGCTGGCAGCGGCAAGCGCCTGGTGGCCTATGTGGTGGCCAATGAAACCGTGCCAAAGGATTTCGCCGAGCACTTGCGTGACCAGCTCAAGGCGACCCTGCCGGCACACATGGTCCCGGCTTATCTGCTGCTGCTCGAACGCCTGCCGTTGACCCCCAACGGCAAGCTCGACCGCAAGAACCTGCCCAAGCCCGACGTCAGCCAATTGCAGCAAACCTACGTGGCCCCGCGCAGCGCGCTGGAGCAGCAACTGGCGTCGATCTGGCAGGACGTGCTCAAGCTCGCGCAAGTGGGCCTGCGGGACAACTTCTTCGAACTGGGCGGCGACTCCATCGTCTCGATCCAGGTGGTCAGTCGTGCTCGGTTGGTCGGTATGCACTTCACGCCGAAGGACCTGTTCCAGCACCAGACCATCGAGGCCCTGGCCGCCGTGGTACAGACGGGCGCGCCGCTGCAATTGATCGACCAGCAACCCGCGACCGGCGAAACCGCACTGCTGCCGATTCATCAGTGGTTCTTCACCCAGCCGATCCCCGATCGCCATCACTGGAACCAGTCGGTGATGCTCAAACCGACCCAGGCGCTGGATGCGCAGGCGCTGGAACAGGCCTTGGGCGCACTGGTCGTGCACCATGACAGCTTGCGCCTGGACTTCATCGAGCAGGGCGAACGCTGGACCGCGCGTTACCGTGACGTCGACGCGCAGGCCGCCGACACGCTGCTCTGGCAAGCCGACGTCGCCGATCTCGCCGCACTGCAAGTGCTGGGCAACCAAGCCCAGCGCAGCTTGCGATTGGCGGGCGGGCCGCTGATCCGCGCGCTGCTGGCGAACCTCGCCGATGGCACGCAGCGGCTGTTGCTGATCGTCCATCACCTGGTGGTGGACGGTGTGTCCTGGCGGATACTGTTCGAAGACCTGCAAAGCGCTTATCGCCAGACCCTCGCGGGCGCGGCGGTGCAACTGCCGGCCAAGACCAGCGCGGTCAACGCCTGGACCGCCGCGTTGCAGGACTATGCCGCCAGCGCACCCTTGCAGGCCGAACTGGGCTTCTGGCAGCAGCAGTTGCACGGCGCCCCGGCCGGTTTGCCGTGGGACAACCCCCAGGGCGGGCAGCAACAGGGCCAAGCCGTGACGATTCGCACGGCACTGGACAAAAACCTCACCCGGCAATTGCTGCAGCAAGCCCCGGCGGCCTATCGCACCCAGGTCAACGACCTGCTGCTGACGGCGCTGGCGCGGGTGATGGTGCGCTGGACCGGCGATGACAGTGTGTGGGTGCAACTCGAAGGCCACGGCCGTGAGGATCTGTTCGCCCATGTCGACCTGAGCCGTACCGTAGGCTGGTTCACCAGCCTGTTCCCGGCCCGACTGACGCCGGTCGCCGACCTCGGTGCTTCGTTGAAGCAGATCAAGGAGCAACTGCGCGCCATCCCCAATAAGGGCATCGGTTTCGGGGCCTTGGCGCACCTGGGCGATGACCTTGCGCGTGAAGCCCTGCAGGCCTTGGCGAAACCGCAACTGACCTTCAATTACCTTGGTCAGTTCGACGGCAGTTTCGATGCGGCCGCCGATGCCTTGTTCGTGCCGACCACAGAGCGCGGTGGCGAGGAAGTGAACCTGCAAGGTCCGCTGGGCAGCCCGCTGGCCCTTGACGGCCAAGTGTTCGGCGGTGAATTGGACTTGAGCTGGACCTTCAGCGGCGAGCTGTTCAATACCGCGACCATCCAGCACCTGGCCGATGACTACGTGCAAGAGCTCACTGCGCTCATCGGCCATTGCTGCGACAGCCACAGTGGTGGCGTGACGCCGTCGGATTTCCCGCTGGCGCGTCTGACCCAGGCGCAACTGGACACCCTGGTCCAAGCACCACAGGCCATCGACGACATCTACCCGCTGTCGCCGATGCAGCAGGGCATGCTGTTTCACTCCTTGCTCGGGCAGGGCGGCGGCGACTACATCAACCAGATGCGCCTCGACGTCGAAGGCGTCGATCCGCAGCGTTTCCGCGCGGCCTGGCAAGCGGTGGTCGATGCCCATGACATCCTGCGCAGCGGCTTCTTCTGGCAGGGTGACCTGGAGCAGCCGGTGCAAATCGTCCAGCGTCAGGTCGAGGTGCCGTTCCGTATGCTCGACTGGAACGGGCGGGCTGATATTGATGGCGCCCTGCAAACCCTCGCCGATGAAGAACGGGACCAAGGCGTGGACCTGACCCAGGCACCGCTGATGCGCCTGGTGCTGGTGCGCACGGCGACTGATCGGCATCACCTGATCTACACCAACCATCACATCCTGATGGATGGCTGGAGCAGTGCGCAGTTGCTCGGCGAAGTGTTGCAGCACTACCGCGGCGACGCGGTAGCACGTCCGGCTGGACGTTATCGCGACTACATCGCCTGGCTGCAACGCCAGGACGCGAGCCTCGGCGAAAGGTTCTGGACGCAACAATTGCGCACGCTGGATGAGCCGGTGCGCCTGGCCCAGGTGTTTGCGCGCCCGGCCCAGGACGTCTCGGCGAATCTGTACGGTCATCATCTTGTGCAACTGGATGCGCAGCAGACCCAACGCCTGGCCGAGTTCGCCCGCGAATCCAAAGTGACCGTCAATACCCTGGTGCAAGCGGCCTGGCTGCTGCTGTTGCAGCGCTACACCGGTAAGGCCAGCGTGGCGTTCGGCGCGACGGTGGCGGGGCGGCCGGCGGACCTGGTGGGTGTCGAGGGCCAGATCGGCCTGTTCATCAACACCTTGCCGGTCATCGCCAGCCCGCGTCCGGAACAGGCGCTGGGCGACTGGCTGCACAGCGTCCAGGCGCAGAACCTGGCCTTGCGCGAGTTCGAGCACACGGCGCTGTTCGACATCCAGCGCTGGGCCGGCCTGGGCGGCGAAGCGTTGTTCGACAACATCCTGGTGTTCGAGAACTACCCGATTTCCGAAGCCCTGGAGCACGGTGCGCCCGAAGGCTTGCGTTTCGGTACCGTGGATAACCTGGAACAGACCCACTACCCGCTGACCCTGCTGGTCAGCCTCGGTGCCGAGCTGGCGGTGCAGTTCAGCTACCAGTGCGCCAGTTTCGCCCCGGCCTCGGTCGAGCAGATCGGCGTGCATTTGCGGCGCTTGCTGCTGCAAATGACCGACGGTACCCAACGACCCCTGGGGGAACTGAGCTTGCTCGACGGCGGTGAAACCCGCCAGCAGGTGCAAGGCTGGAACGCCACCGCGGCCGACTATCCGGACGAGCGTTGCGTGCACCGGCTGTTCGAGGCCCAGGCCCGCCAAACGCCGGATGCCACCGCGCTGGTGTTCGCCGAGCAGGCGCTGAGCTACGCCGAACTCGACGTTCGGGCCAACCGCCTGGCCCATCGCTTGATTGAACAAGGCGTGGGGCCCGATCAATTGGTCGGCGTCGCGCTGGAGCGTGGCGTGGAGATGATTGTCGCCTTGCTGGCGATCCTCAAGGCCGGCGGCGCCTATGTGCCGCTCGACCCGCAATACCCGGCCGACCGGCTGGCGCACATGATCGAAGACAGCGGCATCGAACTGCTGCTGACCCAACGTTCGCAGCTCAACCCATTCGCGGCACCCTGTGGGAGCGAGCCTGTGGGAGCAAAGCTTGCTCGCGATGGCGGTGGTTCAGTCAATGGTGATGGTGGGTGTGCCGACGCTATCGCGAGCAAGCTTTGCTCCCACAGGCTATCCCCCACAGGGGCCGGGGTTGGCGTCAAGACATTGGTGTTGGACCAGGAGGGTGACTGGCTCGACGGTTATGCCTGCGAGGCGCCGGCGACGCGCCTGGATGCGGAGCACTTGGCCTACGCCATCTACACCTCGGGTTCCACGGGCAAACCCAAAGGCGTGATGGTGCGGCATGGGGCGCTGGTGAATTTCGTCGCCAGCATGGCCCGCGAACCGGGCATCGTGGCCAGTGATCGAGTGCTCTCGCTGACCACGTTCTCGTTCGATATCTTCGGCCTGGAACTCTACGGCGCGCTGTTGAGTGGTGCCTGCGTGGTGCTGGTGGACAAGCAGAGCGCCCACGACCCCGAAGCGCTGCTCAAGACCATCGATAGGCAGCAGGTCAGCGTGGTCCAGGCCACGCCATCGACCTGGCGCATGTTGCTCGACCATCCGGCGTCCGCCTTGCTGGCCGGGCGCAAATGCCTGTGCGGTGGCGAGGCGTTGGCCGAGGACCTGGCCGAGCGGCTGCTGGCTGTCGCCGGTGAAGTCTGGAACCTGTACGGCCCGACCGAAACCACCATCTGGTCGGCGGCCTACCGCTTGACCGCCGAGCAGCGCCTGCCGTACCTCGGTCGACCGATTGCCAACACCGCGTTGTACATCGTCGGCGATCACTTCGCGCCGAACCCGGTCGGGCTGATCGGCGAACTGCTGATTGGCGGCGACGGCCTGGCCCGGGGTTACCACGCGCGGGCGGCGCTTACCGCCGAGCGATTCCTGCCGGACCCGTTCGGCAACGGCGCACGGGTGTACCGCACCGGTGACCTGGCGCGCCAGCGTGGCGACGGCGTGATCGAGTACATCGGCCGGGTCGACCATCAGGTGAAGATCCGCGGCTTCCGCATCGAGCTGGGGGAAATCGAAGCTTGCCTGCTGGCCCAGGCGTCGATCCGCGAAGCGGTGGTGGTGCCACAGCAAGGGCCGGGCGGCCTGCAGTTGGTGGCGTACCTGATCGCTGCCCATCCAGAGACAGCGGAACCGGCGGCCTTGCGCGAAGCCCTCAAGGCCCAGCTCGCGCCGTTGCTGCCCGACTACATGATGCCGGCGCACTGGCTGTTGCTCGAACGCTTCCCGCTGACCCCCAACGGCAAGCTCGACCGCAAGGCCTTGCCGTTGCCGGACGCCCAGCAACTGCTGCGTGCCTACGTGGCGCCCGAGGGCGCGCTGGAGCAGGACATCGCCGGCATCTGGCAAGACGTGCTCAAGCTCGAGCGAGTAGGGCGCGACGACAACTTCTTTGAACTGGGTGGGCATTCCCTGCTGGCGACGCAAGCGACGGCGCGCCTGCAAATGCAGCAAGGCGCCGCGGTGCCCCTGGACTTGCTGTTCAGCACCACGTCCCTGGCCGACTACGCCGCCCAACTGGCGGCCCACCTGACCCCTCACTCCAGCGACGACCTGAGTGAGATGCATGATTTCCTGGCAGACCTGGAGACCCTTTGAATGACTCAGCTCGATAACCTGTCTCTGGTTCAGCGATTCATCCGTTTACCGCTCGCCCAACGGCAAGCGTTCCTGCACAAGCTGCACAGCAAGAACATGAGCCTGGCGACGTTGCCGATCCCGGCGATGCGTGACGAGTTCGCGATGCTCGACCTGTCCTACGCCCAGGAACGCCAGTGGTTCCTCTGGCAACTGGACCGCCACAGCGCGGCCTACCACGTGCCCACGGCGCTGCGCTTGCGCGGCGCCCTCGACCTGCCGGCGCTGCAACGCAGCTTCGACGCCTTGCTGGCCCGTCATGACGTGCTGCGCACGGTATTCATCGACAGCCCGCAAGGCCCCCAACAAGTGGTGCAGGCCCACTTGAGCCTGGCGATCGAGCCCCAGGTGGTGTCGGGGTCAGCGGATGAGGCTGCGCTCAAAGCCCTGATCGATGATGAAATCGCTGGATTGTTCGACCTGCAACAGGGGCCGCTGCTGCGGGTCAAGCTGCTGCAACTCGCTGCGCACGACCATGTGCTGGTGCTGACCCAGCACCACATCATCTGCGACGGTGCGTCGGCGCACATCATGGTCAATGACCTGGTCCAGCTCTACGCCGCCCACCGCAGCGGCCAAGCGCCGACCCTGGCGCCTTTGCCGATCCAATACGCCGACTATGCGATCTGGCAGCGCAAATGGATGGAAGCCGGCGAACTGGCGCGGCAACTGGCCTATTGGACCGAACGGCTGGGCGATGGCGGCGAAGTCCTGCCGTTGCCAACGGACCGGCCGCGCCCGGCGGTGCAGAGCCATCGCGGCGCCCGCCTGGACCTGACCGTTGACGCCGGGCTGACCCAGGGCTTGAAGCAACTGGCCCAGCGCGAAGCCTCGACGCTGTTCATGGTCTTGCTGGCGTCGTTCCAGGCCTTGTTGCACCGCTACAGCGGCCAGTCGGACATCCGTGTCGGCGTACCGGTGGCCAACCGTAATCGCCCGGAAACCGAAGGCTTGATCGGCTTTTTCGTCAACACCCAAGTGCTTAATACCCAGGTGCGCGGCGACCTGCCTTTCGAGCAATTGCTGGCGCAGGTCAAACAGGCTTCGCTGGGGGCGCAAGCCCATCAAGACCTGCCGTTCGAGCAGTTGGTGCAGGCACTGGCACCCCAGCGGCAGGCGAGCCACAGCCCGCTGTTCCAGGTGATGTTCAACCACCAGGGCAGCGGCACGGCCCAAGCCCTGCAATTGCCTGGGTTGCAGGTCGAGAGCCTCGACTGGAGCTCCCATACCGCCCAGTTCGACTTGACCCTCGACACCCACGAGACCCACGGTGAGCTGGCCGCATCCCTGAGCTACGCCACCGACCTGTTCGACGCCAGCACCGTGCAGCGCCTGGCCGGGCACTGGCTGAACCTGCTGCACGGCATCGTTGCCAATCCCCGCCAATCCATCGGCGAACTGCCGTTGCTGACGGCTACCGAGCAACAGCAACACATCACCCAATGGAACCCCGCCCCGCGCAGTTTCCCGGGCGAGGCGTGCCTGCATCAGCGCATCGCCGAACAGGCGCGCTTGCGTCCCGATGCCATCGCTTTGCGTTGCAACGCCCAAACCCTGACCTACGGCGAACTCAACGCCCAGGCCAACCGCCGCGCCCATCAGTTGATCGCCCACGGCGTCGGCCCGGATGTGCTGGTGGGATTGGCGGCCGAGCGGGGCTTCGACATGCTGGTGGGCCTGCTGGCGATTCTCAAGGCCGGCGGCGCCTACGTGCCGCTGGACCCGACCTATCCCCAGGATCGTCTGGCCTACATGATGCAGGACAGCGGCATTCAACTGCTGCTGACCCAAGCGGCCCTGGTCGAACAATTACCGGTGGCGGACGGCGTGCAGACGCTGCTGTTGGACGCCGACGTCAGTGCTTTCACCAACAACGATCCGCACGTAGCAATGGACGCTGCGAACCTCGCCTACGTGATCTACACCTCCGGTTCCACCGGTAATCCGAAAGGCACCTTGCTGCCGCACCACAACGTGCTGCGGCTGTTCGAGGCCACCGAATCCTGGTTCAACTTTGGCGCGCAGGATGTCTGGAGCCTGTTCCATTCCTACGCATTCGACTTCTCGGTCTGGGAAATCTTCGGCGCGCTGCTGCACGGTGGCGAGCTGTTGATCGTGCCCTATGACATCAGCCGTTCGCCGCAGCAGTTCCACGAGTTGCTGTGTGATGCCGGAGTGACGGTGCTCAACCAGACGCCATCGGCGTTCAAGCAGTTGATGCACGAAGCCTGCGCCGACTCGCGAAGCAATGCCTTGCGCTACGTGGTGTTCGGCGGCGAGGCGCTGGACGTCAAGTCCCTGCGTCCGTGGTTCGAGCGTTTTGGCGACGCGACGCCGCAACTGATCAACATGTACGGCATCACCGAAACCACCGTGCACGTGACCTACCGTCCGCTGTCAGTGGCTGACCTGGAGCAGGACGCCAGCAGCCCCATCGGCGAACCGATTGCCGACCTGTCGTGGTACTTGCTGGACGGCGACCTCAACCCAGTGCCGAAAGGCTGCATCGGTGAACTGTACGTCGGTCGCGCCGGCCTGGCCCGTGGTTATCTGAATCGCGGCGACCTCACCGCATTGCGGTTCATCCCCGATCCGTTCGGCGAAAGCGGTGCACGGCTGTACCGCACTGGAGACCTTGCGCAGTACCGCAGCGATGGGGTGATCGAGTACGTCGGCCGTATCGACCATCAAGTGAAGATCCGCGGTTTCCGCATCGAACTGGGCGAGATCGAAGCGCGCCTGAACGCCCTGGATTCTGTGCGCGAAGCATTGGTGCTGGCTCAGGAAGGGCCGAGCGGCCAGCAACTGGTGGCTTATGTCATTCCGGCGCACATCGGCGAGGATGAAGCTGGCCTGCGCGACCAGATCAAGACCCAGCTCAAGGCCGATCTGCCGGACTACATGGTGCCGACGCACCTGCTGTTCCTCGAACAATGGCCGCTGACCGCCAACGGCAAGCTCGACCGCAAGGCCCTGCCGACCGCCGACGCCAGCCAGGTCCAGCAGGACTACGTGGCGCCACGAAGTGAACTGGAACAACAGATCGCCGCGATCTGGCAAGACGTGCTCAAGGTGGCGCGGGTCGGCTTGAGCGATAACTTCTTCGAACTGGGTGGCCACTCGCTGCTGGCGACGCAGATGGTGTCGCGCATTCGCCAGGCCCTCGGCCTGAACCTGCAACTGCGCCAGTTGTTCGAAAACGCCAGCCTTGAAGCCTGTGTGGCGGCGCTGATGGACGGCGAAGTGGCACGGCCGGCGAGCATCCCGCGTCTTTCCCGGGGCCCGGCACCGTTGCCGTTGTCCTACGCCCAGCAACGCCAGTGGTTCCTCTGGCAGATGGAGCCCGACAGCGCGGCGTACCACATTCCAGCGGCGCTGCGAATTCAGGGCAACCTGGACCTGCCGGCCCTGCAACAGAGTTTCGCCGCGCTGGTGCAGCGCCACGAAAGCCTGCGTACCACCTTCGTCCAGGTCGATGAGCAAGCGTTCCAGGTCATTCACCCACAGATGAATCCGGTCGTAATTGCGCAGATGCTCGACGGCGGCAACGAGCAGATCCAAGCCTTCGTCCGCCAGCAGATCGCCCAGCCATTCGACTTGCAAAACGGCCCGCTGCTGCGGGTCGGCCTGTTGCGGGTGGCGGCTGACGAGCATGTGCTGGTGCTGACCCAGCACCACATCGTCTCCGATGGCTGGTCGATGCAATTGCTGGTGCAGGAACTGATGCAAGGTTATGCCGCGTGCCGCGAGGGTGAGTCCTTGGCCTTGGCCGAGCTGCCGATCCAGTACGCCGATTACGCGGTATGGCAACGTCAATGGATGGACGCCGGCGAGCGGGAACGGCAACTGGCCTACTGGACCGAGGTGCTGGGGGGCGAGCAGCCGTTGCTGGCACTGCCCACCGACCGGCCGCGCCCGACCCGGCAGAGTTTTGCCGGCGCCCGCCTGGCGATCGACTTGCCGCAGGCCTTGGGCCAACAGCTGCGACAGTTGGCCCAGCGCGAAGGCAGCACGCTGTTCATGGTCTTGCTGGCGTCGTTCCACGCCTTGCTGCACCGCTATAGCGGCCAGTCGGACATTCGTGTCGGCGTGCCCATCGCCAACCGCAACCGGGTGGAAACCGAAGGCCTGATCGGCTTCTTCGTCAACACCCAGGTGCTCAAGGCCGAGGTCGATCCGCAGCAGCGTTTCAGTGAATTGCTGGCGCAGGTCAAACAGGCAGCCATCGGTGCCGAGGCCCATCAGGACCTACCGTTCGAACAACTGGTCGAAGCCCTGCGGCCTGAACGCAACCTGAGCCACAGCCCGTTGTTCCAGGTGTTGTACAACCACCAGAACGTGGCTCACCAGGCGCTGCCGGCGCTGCCCGGGCTGGTGATCAAGGCCCAGGAATGGGAAAGCCAGACCGCCCAGTTCGACCTGACCCTCGACACCCTGGAAGCCGAGGGTGAACTCGGTGCGGCGCTGACTTATGCCACTGACTTGTTCGACGCCAGCACCGTGCAGCGGCTGGCCGAACACTGGCTGAACCTGCTGCACGGCATCGTTGCCAATCCCCGCCAATCCATCGGCGAACTGCCACTGCTGACGGCCACCGAGCAACAGCAACACATCACCCAATGGAACCCGGCCCCGCGCAGCTTCCCGGGCGAGGCGTGCCTGCATCAGCGCATCGCCGAACAGGCGCGCTTGCGTCCCGATGCCATCGCTTTGCGTTGCAACGCCCAAACCCTGACCTACGGCGAACTCAACGCCCAGGCCAACCGCCGCGCCCATCAGTTGATCGCCCACGGCGTCGGCCCGGATGTGCTGGTGGGATTGGCGGCCGAGCGGGGCTTCGACATGCTGGTGGGCCTGCTGGCGATTCTCAAGGCCGGCGGCGCCTACGTGCCGCTGGACCCGACCTATCCCCAGGATCGTCTGGCCTACATGATGCAGGACAGCGGCATTCAACTGCTGCTGACCCAAGCGGCCCTGATCGAACAATTACCGGTGCCGGACGGCGTGCAAACGTTGCTGTTGGACGCCGACGTCAGTGCTTTCACTGACAACGATCCGCACGTAGCAATGGACGCTGCGAACCTTGCCTACGTGATCTACACCTCCGGCTCCACCGGCAATCCGAAAGGCACCTTGCTGCCGCACCACAACGTGCTGCGCCTGTTCGAGGCCACCGAATCCTGGTTCAACTTTGGCGCGCAGGATGTCTGGAGCCTGTTCCATTCCTACGCATTCGACTTCTCGGTCTGGGAAATCTTTGGCGCGTTGCTGCATGGCGGTGAGCTGTTGATCGTGCCGTATGACATCAGCCGTTCACCGCAGCAGTTCCACGAATTGCTCTGCGACGCCGGGGTGACGGTGCTCAACCAGACACCGTCGGCGTTCAAGCAACTGATGCACGAAGCCTGCACCGATGACCGGGCCAATGCCTTGCGCTACGTGGTGTTCGGTGGCGAGGCGCTGGACGTCAAGTCCTTGCGCCCGTGGTTCGAGCGCTTCGGCGATGCGGCGCCGCAGTTGATCAACATGTACGGCATCACCGAAACCACCGTGCACGTGACCTACCGTCCGCTGTCAGTGGCGGACCTGGAACAGGACGCCAGCAGCCCCATCGGCGAACCGATTGTCGACCTGTCGTGGTACTTGCTGGACGGCGACCTCAACCCAGTGCCGAAAGGCTGCATCGGTGAACTGTACGTCGGTCGTGCCGGTCTGGCCCGTGGTTATCTGAATCGCGGCGACCTCACCGCATTGCGGTTCATCCCCGATCCGTTCGGCGAAAGCGGTGCACGGCTGTACCGCACTGGAGACCTTGCGCAGTACCGCAGCGATGGGGTGATCGAGTACGTCGGCCGTATCGACCATCAAGTGAAGATCCGCGGTTTCCGCATCGAACTGGGCGAGATCGAAGCGCGCCTGAACGCCCTGGATTCCGTGCGCGAAGCGTTGGTGCTGGCCCAGGAAGGGCCGAGCGGCCAGCAACTGGTGGCTTATGTCATTCCGGCGCACATCGGAGAGGACCCGGCCGGCCTGCGTGATGAGATCAAGACCCAGCTCAAGGCCGATCTGCCGGACTACATGGTGCCGACGCACCTGCTGTTCCTCGAGCTGTGGCCGCTGACCGCCAACGGCAAGCTCGACCGCAAGGCCCTGCCGACCGCCGACGCCAGCCAGGTCCAGCAGGATTACGTGGCGCCGCGAAGTGAGCTGGAGCAACAGATCGCCGCGATCTGGCAGGACGTGCTCAAGGTGGCGCGGGTTGGCTTGAGCGACAACTTCTTCGAGTTGGGCGGCGACTCGATTGTCTCCATCCAGGTGGTCAGCCGCGCCCGTCAGGCGGGCATCCGCTTTACCCCCAAGGATTTGTTCCAGCACCAGACCGTGCAGGCGCTGGCGAGCGTCGCCCAGACCGGTGGGCAGGCGCCGGCAGTCGATCAGACACCGAGCCAAGGAGCGACACCGCTGCTGCCGATCCAACAGGCGTTTTTCGCCGAGGCGATTCCCCAGCGTCATCACTACAACCAGTCGGTGCTGCTGAAACCGGCCAGTGCGCTGCAAGCGCCCGTGCTGGAGCAGGCTTTGCAGGCGTTGGTGCTGCACCACGACGCTTTGCGTTTGTCCTTCAGTGAAACCGCCGAAGGTTGGCGCGCCGAGCACCGTGAGGTGGCGGCGCAACAGCAAGCTTGGGCAAGCAACGGTTTGTTGTGGCAGCGTGACGTGGCCGATGCCAGCGCGCTGGAAACCCTCGCCAATCAGGCCCAGCGCAGCCTCGACCTGCACGCCGGGCCGCTGTTGCGCGGCGTCCTGGCGACCTTGGCCGATGGCAGCCAGCGCCTGTTGCTGGTGGTTCATCACTTGGCGGTGGACGGTGTGTCGTGGCGGATTCTGTTCGACGACCTGCAAACCGCCTACCAGCAGTTGCTCGCCGGCCAAGCGCTGCAATTGCCGGCCAAGACCAGTTCGATCAAGGCCTTTGCCGAGCAGTTGCAAGCCCACGCCCGCAGCGCGCAACTGCAGCAGCAATTGGCCTACTGGCAAGGGCAACTGCATGACGCACCGACCGACCTGCCGTGCCTCGACCCCGAAGCGATCGCGCAAAACCGCGAGGCCGTCACCGTTCATACACGGCTCGACGCGCACTTGACCCGGCAGTTGCTGCAAGAGGCGCCGGCGGCCTATCGTACCCAGGTCAACGACCTGTTGCTCACGGCCCTGGCCCGGGTGATCTGCCGCTGGACTGGTCACGACAGCCTGTTGCTGCAGCTCGAAGGCCATGGCCGCGAAGAGCTGTTCGCCAATGTCGACCTGACCCGTACGGTGGGGTGGTTCACCAGCCTGTTCCCGGTGCGGTTGTCGCCGGCCGTCGAACTGGCGGACTCGATCAAGTCGATCAAGCAAGGGCTGCGGACGATTCCCGACAAAGGCGTGGGTTTCGGTGCGCTGCGTTACTTGGGTGACGACGCCAGCCGGGCAGCCCTGGAAGCACTGCCGGTGCCGCGCATCACGTTCAACTACCTCGGTCAGTTCGACGGCAGTTTCGATCAGGACCAAGGCGCGCTGTTCAGCCCGGCCAGTGAAAGCGCCGGTGACGAGCAAAGCCCGCTGACCACCCTGGGCAACTGGCTGACGCTCAACGGCCAGGTGTTCGAGGGCGCGCTGCGGTTGGGCTGGACGTTCAGTGCGCAACAGTTCGAGCCGGCGACCATCCAGCAATTGGCCGATGACTACGCCAGCGAGCTTGCGCTATTGATCGCCCATTGCTGCGAGCCGACGAGCCAGGGCATGACGCCAACGGATTTCCCCCTGGCCGGCCTGACCCAGGCGCAACTCGATGGCCTGGCGCTGTCGGCGCGCGGGGTGGAAGACCTTTACCCGCTGGCGCCGATGCAGCAGGGCATGTTGTTCCACAGCCTCTACGAGGCGGGCAGCGGCCAGTACATCAACCAGATGCGCCTGGACATCGAAGGCCTCGACCCACGGCGGTTCGAGGCAGCCTGGCAAGCGGCGGTCGATGCCCATGACATTCTGCGCAGCAGTTTTATCTGGCAGGGCAGCGAGCGTCCGGTGCAGGTGGTGCACAAGCAGGTGCGTGTGCCATTCGCTTCGCTGGACTGGAGCGCCCGCACCGATGCCCGCCAGGCCCTGGACGTGCGGGCGGATGCCGAACGCGAGCAGGGCTTCGACCTGGCCTGCGCTCCGTTACTGCGCCTGGTGCTGGTGCACACGGGTGAGCAGCGTTATCACCTGATCTACACCCATCACCACATCCTGATGGATGGCTGGAGCAACTCGCAGTTGCTCGGCGAGGTGCTGCAACGTTATGACGGCCAGGCCCCGCCGCGCCCGGCCGGGCGCTATCGGGACTACATTGCCTGGCTGCAAGGCCGCGACGCCCAGGCCAGCGAAACCTTCTGGCTGGCGCAACTGCAACCGCTGGAGGCGCCGACGCGTCTGGCCGAGACCCGTTTCGCGCCGCTGCAATCGACGTTGGAAAGCGGCCACGCCAGCCACTATCACGACCTGACGCCCGAGCAGACCCAACGCCTGAGCGAGTTCGCCCGCCAGCAGAAGGTCACCCTCAACACCGTCGTCCAGGCGACCTGGCTGTTGCTGCTGCAGCACTACACCGGACACGCCGCCGTGGCCTTCGGCGCCACCGTGTCGGGACGTCCGAGTGAGCTCAAGGGTGTCGAACAGCAGATCGGCCTGTTCATCAACACCTTGCCGGTCATCGCCAGTCCGCGTCCGGAGCAAGCGCTGAGCGAACTGCTGCAACAGGTCCAGGGCCAGAACGTGGCCTTGCGCGAGCACGAGCATACGCCGCTGTTCGAGATCCAGCGCTGGGCCGGGCAGGGCGGCGACGGTTTGTTCGACACCTTGCTGGTGTTCGAAAACTACCCCGTGTCCCAGGCCCTGCAAGAGCAGGCCCCCTCGGGCTTGAGCTTCGGCAGCGTGGCCAGCCAGGAACAGACTAATTTCCCGTTGACCCTGGCCGTCAATCTAACTGACATCCTGAGCCTGCACTTCACCTATGCCCATGCTGCTTTCCCTACACACACCGTCGAGCGCCTGGCTGAGCAGGTGGCACACGTGCTCGCGCAAATGGTGAGCCTGCCGGCCGGCGGTTGCGTGGGCGACATCCAGCTGCTGGATGCGCTGACCCGCGACAGGCTGCTGGGCGACTGGAACGCCACTTCGGTGGTGGAGCCGCCTCGGCGCCTGGTGCATCAATGGATCGAAGCCCAGGCCCAAAGCTGCCCCGACGCGGTCGCCCTGGTCAGCGAACAGGAAACGCTCACTTACGCCGAGCTCAATGCCCGGGCCAATCGCCTGGCCCATGGCTTGATCGAACGCGGCATTGGCCCCGATGTATTGGTGGGCCTGGCGTTGTCGCGCAGCGTGCAGATGGTCGTCGGCTTGCTGGCGGTGCTCAAGGCCGGTGGTGCCTACGTGCCGCTGGACCCGGCCTATCCCCGGGATCGCCTGGCGTACATGGTCGAGGACAGCGGCATCGCCTTGCTGCTCACTGAAACCGCTGTGCTGCCGCTGTTCGGCGACGCTGCCGTGGCCGCGCTGCTGTTGGATCAACCCGGGCAATGGCTGGCCGGCTACAGCGAGCGCGACCCTGGCGTGGACATCGACGGCGAGAACCTCGCCTACGTGATCTACACCTCCGGCTCCACCGGCAAGCCCAAGGGCGTGACCTTGCGCCATGCCGCCCTGAGCAACCACATGGCGTGGATGCAAGGGTGCTTGAAACTGACGACCGCCGACCGCGTCCTGCAAAAAACCGCGATCAGTTTCGATGCCTCGGTGTGGGAGTTCTGGCTGCCGTTGATGAGCGGTGCGCAGCTGGTGCTCGCCAGCCCGCACCTGAACCTCGACCTGACCACCCTTTGGGCCGACGTGGCGCGGTGGCGCATCAGCGTGCTGCAAATGGCGCCGTCGCTGTTGCAGGCCTTGCTGCCACTGGCGACCCGCGAACAACTGGTCTCCCTGCGCCTGCTGCTGTGCGGTGGCGAAGCCCTCAGCGCGCACCTGTCGCGCCAGGTCATGGCGCTGTTCGAGGGCGAACTGCGCAACCTGTATGGCCCGACCGAAGCGACCATCGACACCAGCAGCCATGCCGTGGTGCGCGACAGCGAAGACGACGCCGAGCGAATCATCGCCATCGGCCGTCCCATCGATAACGTGCGCACCTACGTGCTGGATGCGGCGTTGCAGCCTTGCGCCGTGGGCGCCGTCGGCGAGTTGCACATCGCCGGTGATTCCCTGGCCCGTGGTTACCACCAACGACCGGCACTGTCCGCCGAGCGCTTCATTCCCGATCCGTTCGCCCCCGTTGCGGGCGGTCGCCTGTATCGCACCGGTGACCTGGCGCGTTATGGCGCGGACGGTGTGATCGAGTACCTCGGCCGGATCGACCACCAAGTGAAGATCCGTGGCTTGCGCATCGAGCTGGGGGAAATCGAAGCGCGCCTGCAAGCCGATGCCGATGTGCGCGATGCAGTGGTGCTGGCGCGGGACGACGTGAGCGGGCCGAACCTGGTGGCCTACCTGGTCGGCCAGGACAGCTCCCTGGATTCGGCCAGCCTGGGCAACCGACTCAAGGCGCGACTGGCGGCCCAGGTGCCGGACTTCATGGTGCCGACCCACTGGGTCTTCCTCGATCGCTTGCCGCTGACCCCTAACGGCAAGCTCGATCGCAAGGCCTTGCCGGCACCGGACACCCGTGCCCTGCAATCGGCTTACCTGGCGCCGCAGAGCGATCTGGAATGCCGGGTCGCGGCGATCTGGCAGGACGTGCTCAAGGTCGAGCAGGTCGGGCTGGGCGACGACTTCTTCGAACTGGGCGGGCATTCGCTGCTGGTGGTGAGCGCGGTCTCGCGCCTGCAACTGGAACTGGGCCTGACCTTGACCCCGCAACTGATTTTCCAATTCCCGGTGCTCGGCGCGTTCGTGGCGCAACTCGAGCCTGCCGGCGAACCCATGAGTACGTCGAAATTGAGCAAGCTTGAAGCGCTGCTCGATGAATTTGAGGAGGTTTGATGGACACCGCTGTCGCACAACGTATTGCCAGGCGCTTCATAACGCTGCCGCTGGAAAAACGTCGCTTGTACTTGCAGAAAATGCTCGAAGAGAACGTTTCCCCGGCGAACCTGCCCATTGCGCCTGTCAGTGCCGAGTTCGACACGTTGTCGCTGTCGTTTGCCCAGGAACGCCAATGGTTCCTCTGGCAGTTGGACCCCGACAGCGCGGCCTATCACATGCCCACGGCCCTGCGCTTGCGCGGGCCGCTGGACATCGCTGCGCTGGAGCAGAGTTTCACGGCGTTGGTGGCGCGTCACGAGAGCCTGCGCACCACCTTCCAGATCCAAGGCGAGCAGGTCGTGCAGCAAGTGCACGCGGCGACGCCAGTGCATTTGCAGGCAGACACCCTGGAACAATTGCCGGACGAGACGCAGCTGCGCCAGTTGATCGAGGCAGAAACCCACCAGCTCTTCGACCTGCAACAGGGGCCGCTGCTGCGCACGCGCCTGCTGCGATTGGCGGCGGATGATCACGTGCTGATCGTGACCTTGCACCACATCGTTGCCGATGGCTGGTCGATGCAGGTGATGGTCGAGGAACTGGTCAATGGCTACGCCGCCTTCAGCCAGGGCCACGCACCGGAACTGCCGGCGCTGCCGATCCAGTACGCCGACTACGCCATCTGGCAGCGGCACTGGATGGAAGCGGGTGAGCGCGAGCGCCAGTTGGAATACTGGACCGCACGCTTGGGTGGCCAGCAACCGGTGCTGGAATTGCCGACCGACTTCCCCCGTCCGGCGGTGATGAGCTATCGCGGCGCGCGGCTGGAACTCGCCATCGACGCGGTACTGGCCGGCGACCTCAAGCACATGGCCCAGCGCGAGGGCGTCAGCCTGTTCATGATTTTGCTGGCGTCGTTCCAGGCGCTGCTGCATCGCTACAGCGGCCAGAACGATATCCGCGTCGGCGTGCCGACGGCCAACCGCAACCGGGTCGAGACCGAGCGCCTGATTGGCTTTTTCGTCAACACCCAGGTACAGGGCAGCGATGTGCGGAGCGAGGATGCGTTTGGCGCCTTGCTGCAACAAGTGAAACAGACAGCCCTGGGCGCCCAGGCCCATCAAGAGCTGCCGTTCGAGCAACTGGTCGAAGCGTTGCAGCCTGAGCGCAACCTGAGCCACAGCCCGCTGTTCCAAGTGATGTTCAACCACCGGACCCAAGGCCCGGCGGGCGAGGGGCCGGTCGGTGCCTTGAAAGTCGAGGGGCTGAGCTGGGATTCTCGCACGGCACAATTCGACCTCACCCTCGAAACCGTCGAGCATGGCGAAGGCCTTTCGGCTGCACTGATCTATGCCACCGACCTGTTTGGCGCCGAGACGATGGCGCGCATGGCCGGGCATTGGCAGAACCTGTTGCGGGCCATCGTGGCCGACCCGGGGCAGCGTATCGGTGAATTGCCGCTGCTCGACGCGGCCGAGCGCCTGGCCCTGCTCGACGACAGCCAGCGCACCGCGGCGCCAGCGCCCGAGGCGGGTTTTGTCCATCAACTGTTCGAAAGGCAAGCGGCGCGGACCCCGGACGCCCCGGCGCTGGTGATCGACGGCGAGCGCTGGAGCTACTGTGACCTCCGATGTCCTGGTGGGCATTGCCGTGGAGCGCAGCGCGCACATGCTGGTGGGCCTGCTGGCGATTCTCAAGGCCGGCGGCGCCTACCTGCCGCTGGACCCGGCGTTCCCCCAGGACCGCCTGGCGTACATGATCGAAGACAGCGGCATCGAACTGCTGCTGACCCAAAGCTCGTTGCTCAACCAGCTACCACTGTCCTGTGGGAGCGAGCCTGTGGGAGCAAAGCTTGCTCGCGATGGCGGTAGTTCAGTCAATGGTGATGGTGGGTGTGCCGACGCTATCGCGAGCAAGCTTTGCTCCCACGGGCTCGCTCCCACAGGGGCCGGGGTTGGCGTTAAGACATTGGTGTTGGACCAGGAGGGTGACTGGCTCGACGGCTATAGCTGCGAGGCGCCGGCGACGCGCCTGGATGCGGAGCACCTGGCCTACGCGATCTACACCTCCGGCTCCACCGGCAAGCCCAAGGGCGTAATGGTGCGCCACGGCGCGCTGACCAACTTCGTCGCGAGCATGGCCAAGGCACCGGGCATGACGGCCCAGGACCGGGCGTTGTCGCTGACCACGTTCTCGTTCGATATTTTCGGCCTGGAGATCTACGTGCCGCTGATGGTCGGCGCCTGCATCGTGCTGACCGGCCAGCACGTCGCCCAGGACCCGTACGCGGTGTTGGCATTGATCGCGGCCGAGCAGGTCAATGTGCTGCAAGCTACGCCGTCGACCTGGCGCATGTTGCTGGACAATGAAAACGCCCAGGGTCTGCGTGGCTGCAAATGCCTGTGCGGTGGCGAGGCGTTGCCCCGGGAACTGGCCGTGCGCATGCTCGCCCTCGGCGGTGAAGTGTGGAACCTCTATGGCCCGACGGAAACCACCATCTGGTCGGCCTTGCACCCGTTGCAGACCCAGGCCGTACAACCGTGGCTCGGCGGGCCGATCGACAACACCACGCTGTACATTGTCGGTGCCGACCTGATGCCGGTGCCTTATGGCGTGGCCGGGGAATTGCTGATCGGCGGCGAAGGCTTGGCCCGTGGTTATTTCCAGCGCCCGGCGCTGACCGCCGAACGTTTCGTGCCCCATCCGTTTGTCGCCGGCGAGCGTCTGTATCGCACCGGTGACCTGGCGCGCGAGCGTGCCGACGGCCTCCTCGAATACCTCGGGCGCATCGACCATCAAGTGAAGATCCGCGGCTTTCGCATCGAGCTGGGAGAGATCGAGGCGCGCCTGCTGGAACAGGACAGCGTGCGCGAAGCGGCGGTGCTGGCCCAGGACGCGCCAGGCGGCCAGGCGTTGGTGGCGTACATCGTGCCGAGCGCTGAACTGAGTGACCTGGACGCCGCCGCCCAGAGCGGCCTGCGCGACAGCCTCAGCGCACGGCTCAAGGTCAACCTGCCCGACTACATGGTGCCGTCCCACGTGGTGCTGTTGCCGCGCTTCCCGCTGACGCCCAACGGCAAGCTGGATCGCAAGCAGTTGCCCAAGCCCGATGCCAGCCAGTGGCAGAAAACCTATGTCGCGCCGCAGACACCCACGCAGCAGGCGGTGGCGACGATCTGGGCCGATATCCTCAAGGTCCAGCGGGTCGGCCTGGACGACAACTTCTTCGAACTGGGCGGCCATTCCTTGCTCGCCACCCAGGTGATGTCGAGGATTCGCCAGCAACTGAGTATCCAAGTGCCGTTGCGCCTGTTGTTCGCCCATCACAGCCTGCGGGCGTTTGTCGAGGCCATGGGCACGGCATCGGCGCATGATGAAGCGAGCATCCCACGCATTGCTCGCGACCAGCCGCTGGCGCTCTCGTTCGCCCAGCAACGGCAGTGGTTCCTCTGGCAACTGGAACCCACCAGCAGCGCCTATCACATTCCCGCGGCGCTGCGTTTGCGCGGTGCCCTCGACCGCGGCGCGTTGCAACGGAGCTTCGATGCGCTGGTGGCACGTCACGAGAGCCTGCGGACCCGCTTCGTGCTCGATAACGAACGCCCCCTGCAAGTGATCGACGAACCGGCACCGCTGACCCTGGCGATCGAATCGGTCGAGGCCGGGATCGATGAACAGGCCTTGCGTAGCCTGATCGAAGCCGAAACCCGGCAACTGTTCGATTTGCAGCGCGGTCCGTTGCTGCGGGTCAAGTGGCTGCAACTGGGCGCTGATGACCATGTACTGATTCTGACCCAGCACCACATTGTCTCCGATGCCTGGTCGATGCAGATCATGGTCGACGACCTGCTGCAGTTGTACGCAGGTTTCAGCCAGGGCCAGGCGGTGGAACTGGCGCCGCTGCCGATCCAGTACGCCGACTACGGCCACTGGCAGCGGCAATGGCTGGCGGCGGGGGAGCAGCAGCGTCAACTCGACTACTGGATCCAGCAGTTGGGCGGCGAGCAACCGATTCTCGAACTGCCGACCGACCATCCGCGCCCGGCCCAGCAAAGCTACCGTGGCGCCCGGCTGCCCATCGCCCTCGAACCGGCCCTGGCCGAAGGCCTCAAGCGCCTGGCCCAGCAGCACAACAGCACGCTGTTCATGCTCTTGCTCGCCGGCTTCCAGACCTTGCTGCACCGCTACAGCGGCCAGGACGACATCCGCGTCGGCGTGCCGATCGCCAACCGCAACCGGGTGGAAACCGAGCGCCTGCTGGGCTTCTTCGTCAACACCCAGGTGCTCAAGGCCGACATCGACGGCAACCTGCGGTTCGACCAGTTGCTCGATCAGGTCAAGCAACGCGCCCTCGGCGCTCAGGCCCACCAGGACCTGCCGTTCGAACAATTGGTGGAACGGCTCGAGCCAGCGCGCAACCTGAGCCACACGCCGTTGTTCCAGGTGATGTTCAACCATGCCAGCGATGCCCGCCGGGACCTGTCGGCGTTGCCGGGCCTGAGCCTGGAGCCACTGACCTGGGACTCAGGCACTGCGCAATTCGACCTGACCCTGGACACTTTTGAATACGCCGATGGCCTCAGCGCCGCGCTGACCTATGCCAGCGACTTGTTTGAACCGAGCACCATCGCCCGCCTCGGCGAGCACTGGCTGAACCTGTTGCGCGCCATCGTCGCCAACCCGACGCAGCGCATCGCCGAACTGCCGATGCTGGACGGGGCGCAGCGGCGCTTGATCGTCGAGGACTGGAACCGCACCTACGCCGATTACCCGAACCATCTCCCGGTGCATCAGTTGATCGAAGCCCAGGTCGAGCGTGACCCCCACGCCGAGGCGCTGGTGTTCGAAGGGCAGTCGCTGAGCTATGCCCAGCTCAACGCCCGCGCCAACCCGTTGGCCCACGCCTTGATCGCCCGCGGCGTCGGCCCGGATGTGCTGGTGGGCATCTCGGTGCAGCGCAGCGTGGAAATGGTCGTCGGCCTGCTGGCGATCCTCAAGGCCGGTGGCGCCTACGTGCCGCTGGACCCGGACTACCCGCCAGAACGCCTGGCCTACATGATCGAGGACAGTGGCATCGAGCTGCTGCTGACCCAGAGCTCATTGCTCAATCAATTCTCGGCACCCTGTGGGAGCGAGCCTGTGGGAGCAAAGCTTGCTCGCGATGGCGGTAGTTCAGTCAATTGTGATGGTGGGTGTGCCGATGCTATCGCGAGCAAGCTTTGCTCCCACAGGCTCGATCCCACAGGAATTTGCGTTAACACGCTGGTATTGGACCAGGAGGGCGACTGGCTCGACGGCTATAGCTGCGAGACGCCCGTGACGCGGTTGGATGCGGAACAGCTTGCTCGCGATGGCGGTAGTTCAGTCAATTGTGATGGTGGGTGTGCCGATGCTATCGCGAGCAAGCTTTGCTCCCACAGGCTCGATCCCACAGGAATTTGCGTTAACACGCTGGTATTGGACCAGGAGGGCGACTGGCTCGACGGCTATAGCTGCGAGACGCCCGTGACGCGGTTGGATGCGGAACACCTCGCCTACGTGATCTACACCTCCGGTTCCACCGGCAAGCCCAAGGGCGCTGGCAACAGCCATGGCGCGCTGACCAACCGCTTGTGCTGGATGCAACAGGCCTATGGCCTGGGGGCCGGTGACAGCGTCCTGCAGAAGACGCCGTTCAGTTTCGACGTGTCGGTCTGGGAGTTCTTCTGGCCGTTGATGACCGGCGTGCGCCTGGTCGTCGCGGCACCGGGCGATCATCGTGACCCGCAAAAACTGGTCAGCCTGATCGAACGGGAAACCATCACCACCCTGCATTTCGTGCCGTCGATGTTGCAAGCGTTCGTGCTCGACGCCAACGTCAGCCGTTGCACCAGCCTGACTCGCATCGTCTGCAGCGGCGAAGCCCTGCCGGTGGATGCCCAGCAACAGGTGTTCGCCAAGTTGCCCAATGCCCGGTTGTATAACCTCTACGGTCCGACCGAAGCGGCCATCGACGTGACCCATTGGACCTGCCGCGACGAAGGGCGCGATGCGGTGCCGATTGGCGAGCCGATTGCCAACCTGATGACCTACATCCTCGACGATGAGCTGAACCCGGTACCGAGCGGCGTCAACGGCGAGCTGTACCTCAGCGGCCAGGGTCTGGCCCGTGGCTATCACCGTCGTCCCGAACTGACGGCCGAGCGTTTCGTCGCCAGCCCGTTCGTGGCCGGCGAGCGGCTGTACCGCACCGGCGACCTGGCGCGCTATCGCCCGGACGGGGTGATCGACTACATCGGTCGGATCGACCATCAGGTGAAGATCCGCGGGTTCCGTATCGAATTGGGGGAAATCGAAGCACGCTTGCTCGAACACGGGGCGGTGCGCGAAGCGGTGGTGGTGGCTCAGGACAGCCGCAGTGGCAAGGTGCTGAGCGGCTACGTGGTCGCCCAGGCCGAGGCAATCGGCGATTGGACGCAATTGCGTGAAGCGCTCCTGGCCCATTTGCGCCTGAGCCTGCCGGAACACATGGTGCCGACGCACCTGACCCGCCTGGAACACATGCCACTGAGCCCGAACGGCAAGCTCGACCGCAAGGCGCTGCCGGCGCCGGACCTGGCCGAGCGCCAGGAGGCGTTCACCGCACCGGTCAACGCCATCGAGCGGACGCTGGTGCAGATCTGGCAAGGGGTGCTCGGCGTCGAGCGGGTGGGCACCGCCGACAACTTCTTCGCCCTGGGCGGCGACTCGATCAACTCGATCCAAGTGGTCAGCCGGGCACGTGCCCAAGGCATTGGCCTGACCCCCAAGGACCTGTTCCTGCACCAGAACATCCAGGCCCTGGCGCGGGTCGCCACGGCGGCCGATGAAGCGCTGATCGACCAGGGGCCGGTCACCGGCGACAGCCCGCTGGTGCCGATGCAGCACGGGTTCTTCGCCAGCGATATCCCGCACCGCGACCACTGGAACCAATCGGTCCTGCTGACCCCGCGCGAACCGCTGGACATCGCGCACCTGCAACAGGCCCTCGCTCACGTGGTGGCCCATCACGATGCCCTGCGCCTGCGGTTCACCCAGGCCGACGATGGCCGATGGCACGCCAGCCATCAGGCCATGGATGAGCAGCCCCTGGAGATTTGGCAGCGCACCGCGCAGGACGCCGCCGGGATCATTGCCATCGCCGACCAGGCGCAACGCAGCCTCGACCTGCAACACGGCCCGTTGCTGCGTTGCAGCCTGATCGCGGTGCAGGACGGCAGTTCGCGCCTGCACCTGGCGATTCATCACCTGGTCATGGACGGCGTGTCGTGGCGGGTGCTGCTGGAAGACCTGCAAAACGTCTATCGCCAACTGCGGGCGAACCAGGCGCCGGCCTTGCCGGGCAAGTCCACGGCGTTCAAGGCCTGGGCCGCCCGGTTGCAGGACTACGCCCACAGCGAAACCCTGAACAAGGAACTGGATTACTGGGTCGGGCAACTGGACCAGCCCTTGCCGCCGTTGCCACGGGCCCGTCCCGAGGGCAGCCAGGCCGCGGCCCATGGCCGTTCGGTGAGCACGCGCCTGGATGCCAACCAGACCCAGCGTTTGCTCAAGCAAGCGCCGACGGCCTATCGCACCCAGGTCAACGATCTGCTGCTCAGCGCACTGGCGCAAGTGGTCTGCCAATGGACCGGGCAACCGGCCTGCCTGGTGCAACTCGAAGGCCATGGCCGCGAAGAACTGTTCGAGGGCATCGACCTGAGCCGCACCGTCGGTTGGTTCACCAGCCTGTTCCCGGTGTTGCTGACGCCGGCCAGCGATCCTGCCGAGTCGATCAAGCGGATCAAGGAACAACTGCGCGCGGTGCCGAACAAGGGCTTGGGCTATGGCGTGCTGCGTTACCTCGGTGCCGAAGCGGTCCAACAACGGTTGGCCAAACTGCCGCCAGCGCGCATCACCTTCAACTACCTGGGGCAATTCGACCAGAGCTTCGATGAGCAGGCGCTGTTCGTGCCGAGTGAGGAGGGCAGTGGCGCAGGGCATGGCGATGATGTGGCGCTGGGCAACTGGCTGACCATCGATGGTCGGATCTTCAATGGCCAGTTGTCCCTCGATTGGACCTTCAGTGGCGATGTCTTCGACGAGGCCACGCTCCAGCAGTTGGCCGATGCCTACGCGGTGGCGTTGCAGCAACTGATCGACCATTGCTGCACCGACGGGCACTTGGGCCTGACACCTTCCGACTTCCCGCTGGCGCGCCTGAGCCAGGCGCAACTCAACGGCCTGCCGGTGCCGGTGGCGCAGGTGGAGGACATCTATCCGCTGTCGCCGATGCAGGACGGCATGCTGTTCCATACCCTGGCCGACGACAGCTCCGGCTTGTACATCAACCAGATCTGCCTGCCGGTGCATGGCCTGGACACGGAGCGTTTCGCCCGGGCCTGGACTTCGGTGATCGAGCGCGAGGACATCCTGCGCACCAGTTTCCACTGGCAGGATGGCTTGAGCGTGCCGGTGCAAATCGTCCATCGCCAGGTTGAGTTGCCGTTGCAGGTCGAAGACTGGCGTGGACAGGACATCAGCGAGCAGGCGATCAGCGCCCGGGCGACTGCCGACTACCTGGCCGGTTTCGACTTGAGCCGCGCGCCCCTGCAACGGGTGCTGTTGCTGCGCCTGGACGATGATCGCTATCAGATGATCTGGACCTGCCACCACATCCTCATGGATGGCTGGAGCAGTTCGCGGTTGTTCGGTGAAGTGTTGCAGTTCTACGCCCACGGGCAGGTGCCCAGCCGCAACGGTCGCTACCGCGAGTTCATCGAATGGCTGCAACGCCAGGACCAGGGTGCGCTGGAACGCTTCTGGCGCAGCCGCCTCGACGCCCTGGAACAGGCGACCTCTCTCAACCAGGCGATGTTCCCACGGCATGTCGAGGCATTGCCGGGGCACGAGGCGCTGTATTCGCGCTGGGACGTGACGCAGACCGCTCGCCTGCAACAGGCCTGCCGCGCCTTGCAGATCACCCCGAATACCTTGATCCAAGGGGCGTGGCTGCTGTTGCTGCAACGCTTTACCGGGCAGGACACCGTGGTCTTCGGCGCCACCGTCGCCGGGCGTCCGGCGGGGCTGGTCAACGCCGACAACATTCTCGGCCTGTTCATCAACACCTTGCCGGTGATCCAGACCCTGGACCCCGAGCAGCCACTGGATCAATGGCTGCAACAGCTACAGGCCTACAACCTCGACCTCCGTGAGCATTCCCATGCGCCGCTGGCGGACATCCAGCGCTGGTCGGGCCTGGGCGGGCAGGGCTTGTTCGACAGCATCATCGTGTTCGAGAACTACCCCATCGACGAACGCCTGGGCGACCAGCAGGACACCGGCCTGAGCTTCGGCGAGTCGCGCAATCATGACGTGACCAACTTCCCGATGGACCTGGCGGTCAACCTGGGCGAAACGCTGTCCATCGAGTACCTGTTCCTGCGCAACGCCTTCAGCGTCGAAGCGGTGGAGCGCATCCGCCGGACCATGGAAGACACCCTGGAAGCGATGATCCATGCACCCCACGCGCGCCTGGGCAATCTGCAACGTTTGTCGGTGCAAGAGTGGCAGGCCTTCGAACAATGGAGCGCGGCGCCAAACGGCGACTATCAGCCGCAGCTGTTGCCGGAACTGATTGGCCGCCATGCCCAGTCGCGTCCGCAGGCCACGGCGCTGGTGTGTGGCGACGACGCGCTGGACTATGGCGAACTGGAGCGCCGGGCCAACCGCCTGGCCCACCGCTTGATCGAACTCGGCGCCGGCCCGGAAGTGGTGGTCGGCGTGGCCCTGGAGCGTTCGGTGGACATGGTCGTGGCGCTGCTGGCGGTGATGAAAAGCGGCTCGGCGTATGTGCCGCTGGACATCGATTATCCACCCGAGCGCCTGGCGTTCATGATCGAAGATTCGGCCATGGCGCTGTTGCTGACCCACAGCCGGGTACAGGGGCGCTTGCCGGATCTCGACGGTTTGGCGCGCCTGGCCATCGACGGTTTCGACAGCCGTGGCTACAGCGATGAGCCGCCGCGTAGCGGTTTGCTCGGCGGCAACCTGGCCTACCTGATCTACACCTCGGGTTCCACCGGTCGACCCAAAGGCGTCGCCGTGGCGCACGGGCCGATGAGCATGCATTGCCAGGCCATCGCCGGGCTGTATGACATGGACGAGCGCACTCGTGAGCTGCATTTCATGTCGTTCGCCTTCGACGGGGCCCATGAACGCTGGTTGAGCACGTTGCTGCGCGGCGGCACCCTGGTGATTCGCGACGGCGCGCTGTGGACGCCGGAGCAGACCTTCGACGCCTTGCACCGCCATGGCATTACCATCGCCTGCTTCCCGCCGGCCTACCTCAAGCAACTGGCCGAATTCGCCGCCAACAGCCCACTGGCGCCACCGCCAGTGCGGGTGTACTGCTTCGGTGGCGATGCGGTGCCGGACCAGACCTTCGAGCAGGTGAAGGCAGCGCTGCGTCCGCAATTCTTCACCAACGGCTACGGTCCGACGGAAACTGTGGTCACCCCCATGCTGTGGAAGGTGCCGGCCAGCGAACGTTGCGAAGCCGCCTACGCGCCGATCGGGCGTGCGGTGGGCGAGCGCGCCTTGTATGTGCTCGACGACCACCTCAACCCATTGCCGCCGGGCATCGCCGGCGAGTTGTACATCGGTGGCGCGGGCATCGCCCGTGGTTATCATCGTCGCCCGGACCTGAGTGCCGAGCGCTTCGTGCCGGACCCATTCGGCCAGCCGGGCGATCGCCTGTACCGCAGCGGCGACCTGGTGCGCCAGCGCGCCGACGGCGTGCTCGATTACGTCGGGCGTATCGACCACCAGATCAAGGTGCGGGGCTTCCGCATCGAACTGGGGGAAGTCGAGGCCAGCCTGCGGCAACTGGACGATGTCAGCGATGCGTTGGTGATCGCCCGCGACAGCGCCTCGGGCAAGCAACTGATCGGCTACGTGGTCACCCCCGACGGGGTGGCCATCGGCGATCGGCTCAAGGCTGAACTGCGGGCGCAATTGCCGGACTACATGGTGCCGGCCCAGGTTATCTGCCTGGAGGCGTTGCCGGTCACGCCGAACGGCAAGCTCGATCGCCAGGCCCTGCCGGAGCCGGAGTTCAAGGGCGCCGAGTATGTGCCGGGGCGCAACCGCGATGAGCAACTGTTGGCCGAGGTCTGGGCTGATGTGTTGCAAGTCGAGCGGGTGGGCATCACCGACAATTTCTTCGAGTTGGGCGGTGACTCGATCCTCAGCCTGCAAGTGGTCTCGCGGGTGCGCAACCATGGCGAGCTGAAGATGGAGCTCAAGCTGCGGGACCTGATGCGCGGCCAGACCATCGAGGCGATTTTCGATCAGCGTTCGAACACCCTCGCCGTGACGGTCGAGGACGTGACCCAGGTGGCCGCCGAAGGACAGTTCAACCTGATTCCGATCCAGCAGTGGTGGTTCGACCAGCGCATGAGCGAACCCCATCACTACAACCAGGCACTGATGCTGCGGGCCCGCCAGGGGTTGAACCTGACGGCGCTGGAATTGGCGTTGCGCGGCATGATGCAGCAGCACGACGCCTTGCGCCTGCGCTTCAGCGAAGTCGGCGGGCGTCATCTGCAGCATTACCAGGCGTTGGCAGAAATGCAGGCGCAGTGGGCCAGCGAACCCTTGTTGTGGCAGCACAGCGTGGCCGATGAAGCCGAGCTGGAGTTGTACGCCGAACAGGTGCAACGCAGCCTCGATCTGCACAACGGCCCGGTGTGGCGCACGGCACAGGTGACCTTGGGCAACGGTGAAGTTCGCGTGCTGATGGTCATTCATCACCTGGTCATCGACACGGTGTCGTGGCGTTTGCTGCTGCAGGATTTGCAGACGGCTTATACGGCCTACAGTGAAGGCCAGGCGCCGAACCTGCCGATTCGCACCAGCAGTTACCGGGCCTGGGCCGAGGGCCTGCAAGCCTATGCGCTGGATTATCCGGCGCAGGAAAAAGCCTGGTGGCTGGAACAGATCGACCAACCGGGCAGCGAGTTGCCGTGTGACAACTTGCGGGGCAAGAACCAGGTGCAGTACCAGTCGGTCGCGCACATGAGCCTGTCGGAGCAGCACACCCAGCAGTTGCTCAAACAAGTGCCGGCGGTCTACCAGACGCAGATCAACGACGTGTTGCTGGCGGCGCTGAGTCGGGTGTTGTGCCGTTGGAGCCAGCAGCCTTCGGTGCTGATCCAGTTGGAGGGGCATGGTCGCGAGGACCTGCTCAAGGACATCGACCTGAGCCGCAGCCTGGGCTGGTTCACCAGCATGTTCCCGGTGCGCCTGGCCCCGAACCCTGAAGCCGATATCGGCACGTCGGTGCGGGCGGTGCAACGGCAGTTGGCCGCCGTGCCGAACAAGGGCTTGGGCTACGGCGTGTTGCGCTACATGAGCGGCGAGCCGATGGCCGCCACCTTGGGCCGCGCGCCCCAGGCACGGGTGACGTTCAACTACCTGGGGCAGTTCGACCAGAGCTTCGATGACAAGGCATTGCTGGTGCCGGCGGCGCAAAGCTACGGCAGTTGCTACAGCCCCCATGCCGCGCTGGGCAACTGGCTGGAAGTGGTGGGGCAGGTGTATGACGGGCGCCTGGCGCTGCGTTGCATCTTCAGCACCCGCCGCTACCGTGCCGAGACTGTCGAGGGCTTGATGCGTGCGTACCAGGAAGAACTGGAAGCGTTGATCGAGCACTGCGTGGCGCAGGCGGCGTAGGAGCTGACGAGTGCAACGAGGCTGCGATCTTTCCGCTGGCGCTTGAGTCCCAAGCAAAAGTCAAAAGATCGCAGCCTTCGGCAGCTCCTACAGGGCGTCATCGGGCTGCCCGGTACTGTTTTTTTTTCATAAGGAACCCCTGCGATGTCTCTGCATCCGGAACTCAATGCCTTCCTCGACCTGGCCGAAGAAAGCCAGGCCGAGGGCCCCGGGCCGTTTCACCTGTCGACGCCGGCCCAGGCCCGTGAGGCGTTCGAGCGCACCACCAGGCAATTGCGCTGGGACGCTCCGGCGGATGTGCAGTGCGCCGCGCACTCATTCACGACCCGTGACGGCGCGACGCTGGCGCTGCGGCTGTACCGTCCCGCCACGGCGTCGACCCAGG